>JAKEGI010000194.1 GCA_022615595.1 Bacteroidales bacterium
ATTACCGTGTGATTCACCTTTAATAAACTGAGACATGAAAATAAATAACAACGAAGAGATTTCTGCCGCATCTGTTGAAATGGAAGGCGCAAAGGATGTAAGGATGAAGATGCTGATCGGCCCTGGTGATGCATCAGATAATATCTATATGAGGCATTTCTTTGTCTCTCCCGGAGGCAATACACCGTACCACAAGCATAACTATGAACATGTCATCAAGATAGAAAACAACAGGGGCATCGTCGTCGATGAGAACGGCGTTGAGCATGAGTTGAGGAAAGGACAGAGCCTGTACGTGAAGCCGAATGAGATGCATCAGTTCAGGAATCCTTTCAACGAGGATTTTGAGTTTATCTGTATTATTCCCAATCCTGCCCGGTAGCTAAGACAAGCCAACAACTCTTTTTCATGAGGGCTGTCACTGTATAAACCGGTAAACGGCAATATCTTGCGATCGTGCGATCATGCAATCGGAAGATTCGGATATTATTTCTTTTTTGAAGAGAGGTACTTCATGAAGCCTCCGAGACTGTTCATTATTTGCTGGCCTGATACTACAATCGTCCCTGTTATCAGCGCACCAGCAATGGCAAACTGAAATATCACAAGTATCATCCTCATCAGTCCCTTGCCTCTCCTCGGATTGACGTTGCTCTTGAGTACTTCGAGAGGGGAGAAGGAGGAGAGGTAGGAGAGGTAGAAAGAGGGGTAGCTGCCTGATATGAGTCCGACGAAAAGGGCGATGAGCAGTATAAGCAGCAGTGTGCCGGGCTGAAACAGTTCCCCAAAACTTATAGCCGTGGCCATATTCATATAGTTGAGGCTGGCTATCAGAAGGATAAACAGCCCTACAAGCGAGAAGATAATGATATAGCTGTAGTTGCCGGTAGGTACGGATGTAGTTATCACTGTGGCGGTCAAAGGTGAGCTCATCTCTGACGTAAAGCATAATCAGTATGGCACATGCTATGCCTATGGCCGGACCGAAGACATTGAGTATCGAATAGAAGCTTTTTTTCCGGATGTTCCTCCAGGCTGTGATAAGGTAACTTCTGATCATGACGGTTTTTTATTTATAAGACTGACCTCTTCCCCGATCGCTACATCCTCCCCTTTGAAGGGGATACCAAGACTGTAAACTTATTGCTTTAATGCACGCCAGTCAATTTTTTCTTGATTTGACTTTGGATCAGGCAAAGCGTAACTTTGGCAACCTAACCAATTCATATTACCATGAAAAGAGTATTTGTATTTTTTATCACCCTCATGATGGTCTCTTCTGCCATATCATTTTCACAGGATGTAAAAGAACAGGCCGGTATCAAGCCTGCTCTGCTGGTCATTGACATCCAGAACGCCTTCCTTGATATGATCCCCGAAAAGGACAAAGAGATGGGAATGATGTACATCAATGCGCTTATTGATCTCTTCCGCAGCAATGGTTACCCTGTCATCAGGGTCTATCACAGCAGCAAGGAATATGGGGTGGAGGAGGGGACCGAAAGGTTTGAGTTTCCATCCACGGTGCTCATAAAACCGGAAGACCCCAGAGTCATAAAAACCTATCCTGACGGATTTAACAAGACTGATCTTGACAGGGTAATTAAGGAGACCGGGAGCAATACTCTTTTTCTCAGCGGACTGAGTGCTGTCGGTTGTGTTCTGGCTACATGGATCGGTGCACAGAACAATGATTACAGGGCTTTTCTTGTCAAGGATGCTATCATGAGCCATAACTCAGAATACACTGACAATGTCGAGGTCATGTTCGATGCGGTCAGCTATGATGTGGTGAAGATGATAATTGAGAGTTCAAAGAACTGACGCCTCCTCCCTGAATCGCAACTATTCACCTCAGTCTTCAGTCTTCTGTCTTCAGTCTTCCCTAACTGATAAACAAACTCTTGCTTGAGTATTCAGGGTCGCAGGTGACATTTACCCTGAGCTTACGCAACCCTGCCTCATCACCCGGCGTAGGGATGTGGGTGAGGTGCACCTCACAGTCGTGCAGCAGCGTGAGCTTCTCCATGGCTGCCTGGGCGGCCGGGTTGGATAAGGCACTGATGCCTAACAGTATCAGTGTCTCTTCAACATCGAGGCTGACCATCTTTCCGTTCAGGATATCCTTCTTTAGATAGGCCACCGAGTCAATAAGGTTCTTTGGTAAAAGCAGCAGGTTGTCAGGTAATCCGGCGAGGTGTTTTGTGGCATTGAGAACCAGGCTTGACGATGCATGCATCAGCGCCGAGTTCTTGCCGGTAATGATTGTTCCGTCATGCAGTTCAACAGCGGCACCGCAGAAGAACCCCGCATTGCCTTTCCCGCTTTTTTCAGCCTCTTCTGCAGCTTTTCTGGCAGGTACCACCACCCGCCTGTCCTCAACCTTTCCATTAACTTTTTTCATGACCCTGACAGCCTGCTCCAGGGTCTCCCTGTCTGCCAGGCCAAGAGCATATTCCACCGAGCATCTCAGATACCGGCGGATGATCTCCTGGTGAGCTGCCTCCGTAATAATGCCGTCATTGACAATGCCTGAGCTTGCACGGTTGACCCCCATGTCAGTTGGCGACTGGTACATCGACTCTCCTCCGGTGATCTTCTCAAGGATCCTTTTGAGCAGGTGGAAAGCCTCTATGTCGCGGTTATAATTAACAATACTTACACCATAGGCTCTCAGGTGATCTTCATCAATCAGGACTTCATCCTTCAGGTCAACGGTGGCAGCCTCATAGGCTATGTTTACCTTATGATCAATGGGCAGGTCCCATATCGGAAATGTCTCAAACTTGGCATACCCCGCCTTAACCCCGTTCTTATATTCATGATATAGATTGCAGAGGCATGTGGCGAGCTTGCCGCTGCCCGGACCCGGTCCTGTCACTATTACGATCGGGTGTGTGGTCCTTATATATCTGTTTGCGCCGTATCCCTCATCGCTGACAATCAGGTCGACATCAGTAGGATATCCTTTTGTGGGATAATGGAGGTACACCTTTACCCCGCGTTGCTCAAGCTTGTTCTTAAAGGCCTTTGCAGGCTGCTGGTTCTGGTAGCGGGTTATCACCACGGCGGTCACGTCGATACCCCATTCCCTGAAGTCATCTATGGTCTTTAGCGCATCGACATCGTAGGTGATGCCAAAGTCAGCCCTTACTTTTCTCCTTTCGATATCTCCGGCATGACTACAGAGGA
>JAKEGI010000195.1 GCA_022615595.1 Bacteroidales bacterium
AGCAGGATGGTGGCACAAGACACTGTCACCATCCCATTGAATGTCCGTGCAGGCTTTGACATATCGGGCCCGGTGATGCATCTTATCGGCAGTGACCTTGTCAGTTACGGTGCCATAGCTTCAGTAGATTTCAATGAACAATATTCTGCAAGCATGAGGCTGAGATACAGTTCCTACTCAATATCTGAATATAACTATGACTTTCAGAGCAGCGGCGTGAGTGTTGTCGTCAGCGGTGACTACAATTTTCTCAAGCCAAAGGTGTCAGGCGGAAAGTACTTCACAGGCATGGGTTTCGGATACGGACTCAGTTTTTACAGCCAGGAGGCCTCCCGGATTGAGTATACAAATCCCTGGGGAACAGGCTCAGACTCATTTTCTCCCTCCAGTCATACTGGTCATTTCATAGAGGTGACACCCGGTGTACGCACGGAGCTCTTCCCTGGGGTAGCTTTAGGGTGGAATCTTGTTGTCAGGATGCTGATCAGCTCAGGAGCTGGCCGTGACATTAAGCCGGTCTGGATGCCGGGCTTCGGCGACGCTACCTCAAGAATGTCAACAGGTGCAGAATATTATGTCTCCATAACAATACCCTATAAGAAGATCAGGGTAGTAATCAAACCTAAGAAAGAACTGACTGAAGAAGATGGAGAGGAAAATCCTGAAATCACTCCTTCAGGTTCATCATTCACGACCGGCGGAAGACTTTAGCCTTCTGCTTTTACTGAATAGCCACAATCCGGCAAAGGTCAGCATCCCGTTCACAAGCAGTAACTCAAAGCCGAATTTATACCCGTTGAAAAGTTCTTCGGAATAAAGACTCAGGAAATAACATGTGACAGGCGAAATAACAGCAATGAAGGGTGTCACCCTGTCATTGACTATTCTCCTCGTAAACAGTCCGAAGGAATAAAGTCCCAGGAGCGGCCCGTAGGTATATCCTGCTATGGTGAACAGTTTGTCAATGACAGCCTCGTTATTCAGTTGTCTGAAAATCAGGATGCATATGAAAAATATCAGTGCAATGGCTATATGCACGATATACCTGATCATTGTCTTCCTCTCCTCACTGATGCCTATTCTCTTTTCGAGCCCGAGGAAGTCAATGCTGAACGAGGTTGTCAGCGAGGTAAGTGCACCGTCAGCACTGGGGAATGCAGCAGAGATAAGCCCTATCAGGAAGACGATCCCTGCCACCGGTCCAAGATAATTGAACGCAATGGTTGGAAAGAGGTCATCGGTGGTTGCCACCGTGACATCTCTTTGCTGTGCATAGAATAGCAGAAATGCGCCCAGCACAAGGAAGAGAAAATTGACAAAGACAAGTATGCCGCTGAAGGTGAACATGTTCTTCCGGGCTTCCTTCAGATTGCGGCAGCTGAGATTCTTCTGCATCATCTCCTGGTCAAGACCTGTCATTGTAATGGTTATGAACATCCCACTGAAAAACTGTTTCAGGAAAAACCGCTCATGATGCCAGTCTGTGATGAAAATCCTCGAGACAGAGCTATCAGTCACCTCCCTCACCATTCCGAAAAATGATGATCCCAGCTCCCTGCTAATGTAAAGAACTGACAGTATTACTGCCAGCAACATGAATGTTGTCTGAAGCATATCTGTCCATACTATTGTCCTGATTCCACCTTTGAGGGTATAGGCAATTATAAGAATTATAAATATCAGAACATTGACCCAGAAAGGTACGTTCCATGCATCGAATACAAAAATCTGCAGGACATTGATGACAAGAAACATTCTCAGTGAGGCTCCCAGCACCCTTGACAGAATGAAAAAGCCAGCACCAGTCTTATATGACCAGAACCCGAAACGCTGCTCCAGGTAAGTATATATGGAGGTCAGTTGCAGGCGGTAGTAGAGTGGCAGCAGGACAAGTGCAATGACAAAGTAACCAAAGAGGTAACCGAAGACTACCACCATATAGCTGAACTGTGTCTCGCTCACCCATCCGGGGACTGACATGAATGTCACTCCGGAGAGGGAAGCGCCAATCATGCCATAAGCGACCACAAACCAGGGAGAGGCCCTGTTGCCGATAAAGAATGACTGGTTATTGGCCTTGCGGGCGGTGATCCATGTCACGGCAAAGAGCAAAACCGTATAGGCGATGAACAGGCTGAGGATAAGCGAAGGTGTCATTTTGTCTGAAGCAAGTCTGCAAGAATAGTAAAAAGATAGGAGATAAAAATTGGTGTGAGCAGATGATTAAGGGCAATAAATGAATTATTTTTGCCACAAACCAAGTTTATGTCAACCCGCTTCCCTTCAAAACTGCTCGAAGATGCAGTGAATGAATTCTCTTCACTGCCGGGAATAGGCCGCAAGACGGCCTTCAGGCTTGTCATGCATCTGCTCAGGCGCGACAGCTCGGAGGTTAAACGGTTCGGCGAGACTATCACACGTCTCAGGGATGATGTCTGCTACTGCAGTGTATGCCACGGCATCAGCGACACTCCCGTATGTGACATATGCAGCGATCCGGGCAGAGACAGCAGCCTTATATGCGTTGTCGAGAATGTACAGGATGTTATGGCGGTAGAGAATACGAGACAGTTCAAGGGTATCTACCACGTTCTGGGAGGGATAATCTCTCCTGTTGACGGAGTAGGCCCTTCAGATCTGACGATAAATCGTCTTGAGGAAAAGGTGCGCAGCGGAGTGATAAAGGAGGTGATTCTGGCCCTCAGCACAACAATGGAGGGGGATACCACCAACTTTTATATCTACAGGCGCCTCTCCCCGTTTGATGTGCGCATTACAACACTGGCCCGCGGAGTGGCCATTGGTGATGTGCTGGAGTATACTGACGAGATTACTCTTGGTCAGTCAATAGTGAACCGCCGGCTCTTTTCGCTCCCTTCACAGGGGTAGTCTCTGTCTCGGGCGGATTGGTTATTATCATTTTTTTATTCTGAAAATCTTGTTTTATTTGATAAACTAACCAGAGGTCATGACAGAGATTTTTAGCAGATTCTTTTCCAACTCATCTCAGCTGATGAAGAAATCGGCAATACGTGAGATTCTAAAGCTTACCCAGAGGCCTGAAATGATTTCTTTTGCCGGCGGACTCCCCTCTCCTGACTCCTTCCCACTTGATGACATTAAAAAAGTCACAGCCGAGATCCTCAATGATGATGGTCAGGCAGCACTTCAGTACAGCACTACGGAAGGGGATATTAAACTCCGTTCACTGCTTGTTGAACGTCATAACAGGGAAGGGTTGCATCTCACTACCGAAAACCTTATCATTACTACCGGTTCACAGCAGGCTCTTGATCTTATCGGAAAGATATTTATCAATCCGGGGGACGTCGTCTTCTGCGGTCTTCCATCATACCTGGGAGGCATCAATGCCTTCATGATCTATGGTGCACGCATGAAAGGGATACCGCTTGACGACCAGGGCATGAGGCCTGACCTTCTCGAAAAGAGTATCATTAAGTTGAAGAATGAGGGCAATGTCCTGAAATTCATCTATATAATCCCTGATTTTCAGAATCCTGCCGGAGTGACCCTTCCCCTTGCCCGCCGTCAGGAGATAATACGCATTGCCGAGAGGCATGACCTGCTCATTATTGAAGACAGTCCGTACCGTGATGTGCGGTTCGAGGGGACACCGCAACCGCTTATGTCAGCCCTAGACCACAGCGGGAGGGTACTCACTCTCAGCACTTTTTCAAAGATACTGGCTCCGGGATTCAGGCTTGCGTGGGTCATAGGACACCGCGAACTCATTGACAAGATCGTGACCGCCAAACAGTCTGCCGATCTCTGTTCTCCGGCGTTTGTACAGAAGATAACGGCGAAGTACATTGAGAAAGGCATGCTTGATCTGAACCTGGTAAAGACCATTGCCCTCTACCGCGAGAGACGCGACCACATGATAAGGTGCTTCCGTGAATATATGCCTGAAGGTATCAAATGGACCGAGCCTGAGGGAGGGCTGTTCCTCTTCGTCACTCTCCCGCCTTCAATGGATGCGGCGAAGCTGCTTGAGCGGGCAATAAGAAAAAATGTTGCGTTTGTCTGCGGCTCAGTATTCTACTGCAACAATGAAGGTCAGAACACAATGCGTATGAACTTCTCATATACCGGGCCGTCAGACACATGTGAAGGAATACGCAGGCTCGCCGAAGCAATCAGGGAGGAGATGGCATCCGTCTGAGAACGATGGAGCTCTCGATAGTAATAGTGTCATTTAATGTCTGCAGCTACCTCAGGCAGGCGTTAATCTCTCTGCAGAA
>JAKEGI010000196.1 GCA_022615595.1 Bacteroidales bacterium
AATCAGCCTTATAGAAGATATTTTTGCAGGGTTGAGGGCCCGTGTTATGAAGAGCTGTATGTTCGAAGTGAAGTTGATGACATCAATGTTCTCGTTACGGAGCTCGCGGACAATCCCATGTATCCTTGACCCCTTCATCCCGACGCATGCACCAACAGGGTCAATACGCTCGTCATATGATTCAACCGCCACCTTGGCTCTCTCGCCCGGAACCCTTACTATCTTACGTATGGTAATCAGGCCGTCAAAGATCTCGGGTACCTCAAGCTCGAAAAGTCTTTCAAGGAACACCGGAGAGGTGCGGCTTAGAATAATATTGGGAGTGTTGTTTTTCATCTCCACCCTTATTACCACTGCACGGATGGTGTCACCCTTGCGGAAATGGTCAGAGGGTATCTGCTCTCCTTTGGGAAGGATCAGCTCGTTACCGTCATCATCAAGCACCAGTGTCTCGCGCTTCCACACCTGGTATACCTCGCCGGTGACGATGTCACCTATGCGATCCTTGTACTTAAGGTAGATATTGTTCTTTTCCAGGTCAAGGATACGTGCAACAAGGTTCTGCCTCAATGCCAGAATGGCCCTGCGGCCGAAGTCAAGGAACTTGACCTCATCAGAAACCTCCTCGCCAACTTCATAATCCTCATCTATCTTATGAGCCTCGGAGAGAGGTATCTGTGTGTTGGGGTCAGTGAATGCATCATCCTCAACCACTTCACGGTTGCGCCATATTTCAAAATCGCCCTTGTCAATGTTGACAATGATATCAAAGTTGTCAGCCGAACCGTATTTCTTTGCTAGCAGACCTCTGAAAACATCCTCAAGCACACTCATCATGGTGGGCCTGTCAATATTCTTCAGCTCCTTGAACTCCGAAAAGGTGTCGATTAAATTAACGTTTTCCATTGTGGTAAACTATTCTGTTATTTGAATGATATAATTACTTTAACTGTTTTAACATCCTCAAAATTAAAGGGTTTTATCACAGTGACACTCTCTTTCTTCTTCTCTTTCGTTTCAATGCTGAGATCAAATCCTCCCCTGGTCACATTCATGAGCCTGCCCTTCTCCCTGGTACCGTCATTGGCAATGACTTCCACCATCCGACCCTCGTTCTTCAGGTACTGTTCACTTACCAGAAGGGGCATGTCAAGCCCTGGTGATGAGACATTGAGCTCATAGTCACCCGCTTCCTCACCCAGTTCATTGCTGATATACCTGCTCAGTGAAGAACAGTCATCAATTGTCACACCGGCATGCCTGTCGATAAGGACTGTGATACGTCCCGTGCTGCTGAGCCTCACATCTACCAGAAATATTCCTGTGCCGGCTATGTGACTCTCAGCGAGCTTCCTGATATGGTCTTTCGTAATCATAGTCTTTTTTTTGATAACAAAATAGGGGACTTTTGTCCCCTAGGCCAATTCGTACCCTTCTATTCGGGTGCAAAGATAACACCATTTTTTTAAATTTCAAAAGAAGAATGGGATGAATTATTAATAAGTGCATTGGAAGTGAAGCTTTTCTGAAGAGATTTCGGAAACAATTAATAAATTTGGGGAGATAAAATCAATACTCTTTGACGAACAAGAAAAAGATCATCAATGACCCGGTATATGGATTTATAAGTATGCCGGGCGATTTTATATTTGATCTTGTGAGTCACCCGTGGTTCCAGCGGTTGCGTAACATCCGTCAGCTTGGGCTCTCGAGTTATGTCTATCCCGGGGCAGTTCATTCCCGATTCCAGCACAGCCTGGGGGCCATGTATCTGACCAACCTTGCTGTAAACACCTTAAGATCAAAGAACATCCGTATTTCAGAGAAGGAGGAGGAGGCAGTCCTGATAGCCATTCTTCTTCATGACATCGGGCACGGACCCTTCTCACATGCTCTTGAGCATTCGATCATCGAGGATATGCCTCATGAGAAGATGTCGCTGCTGATAATGGAGGAACTTAACAGAAGTTATGAAGGCCGTCTCACCGATGCGATTACTATATTCAGCGGCACCTGCCCCAGACGTTTCTTTCACGATCTCATTACCGGACAGATGGATATGGACAGGATGGATTACCTGCGCCGCGACAGCTTTTTCACCGGGGTGATCGAGGGATCGGTAGGGTCTGACAGGATCATCAGGATGCTGAATGTCGAAGACGACAGGCTCGTCGTTGATGAGAAGGGCATCTACTCAGTCGAGAAGTTTCTCATTGCACGCCGTATGATGTACTGGCAGGTGTATAACCACAGGACGGTTGTCTCAGCCGAAAAGCTGCTTACAAGCCTTCTGATACGCGCCCGGGAGGTATCAGCAAGGGGTGTGAAACTCTTTGCAACACCTGCCCTCGAATATTTCCTGCAGCCACGTACCATACCAGAAGACAAGACGGAGATATCAACCCTGATACACCACTTCACAATGCTTGATGAGAGTGATATAATCTCTGCCACAAAGGTGTGGATGTCATCGGAAGACAGGACACTGGCTGACCTCTGCCGCCGTTTTGTGAACAGGGATCTGCTGGGCATTGAACTGCAGAACAACCCCTTTGATCAGGAGAAGGTTGCAGAGACCCGTAAGAAGACAAAGGAGATGCTGCACCTTTCAGATGACGAGTGCCTCTATTATGTTAATACCGGCGATGTCTATAACCAGACATATGCACCCGGAACACCCGAAGTACGCATACGTCTCAAGAACGGAACGATAAAGGATATTACCGCGGTATCGGACCTGTTCGACAAGGATGCACTCTCTGAGAAAGTAACAAAATACTATCTCTGTTACCCAAAGGAGATATATGACAAATAAACTATACAGATATGGAATTTACAGCCTTAATGGTGGCCCAGCTGCTGAAAGGGAGCGTGGAAGGTGATCCTGAAACGAAACTCAATACGATTGCAAAGATAGAGGAGGGTCATGAGGGAGCACTCTCCTTCCTGGCCAATCCAAAATATGAATCCTATATTTATACTACGGGAGCGTCAGCCGTACTGGTAAGAAACGACTTCAGGCCTTCAAAGGAGATCAGGACGACGCTCATCAGGGTTGCAGATCCGTACCAGGCACTGGCACAGCTGCTGGCAATATATGAGCAGTCCCTGAACAAGCCAAAAAAAGGAATTCACCCTACCGCGGTCATCGAGAAGGGTGCGGTCATTGGCAGCGATGTATATATCGGAGCTTTTGCATATGTTTCAGATAATGCCGTGATCGGAGAGGGATGCAGCTTATACCCGAATGTCTTCATAGGTGACAGTGTCACAATCGGCAAGGGTTGTACCCTCCATCCGGGAGTGAAGGTTTACCGGCATTGTATCATCGGCAACGACTGTATACTTCATGCCGGAGCGGTAATCGGGGCTGACGGATTTGGCTTTGCCCCTGTGACGGATGCAAACTATATGAAGATACCGCAGGTAGGAAATGTCATACTGGAAGATCATGTGGAAATAGGTGCAAATACCTGTATCGACCGTGCAACAATGGGATCAACAATTATAAGACAGGGAGTGAAACTTGACAATCTTCTGCAGATAGGTCATAATGTGGAGATAGGCGAGAACACCGTGATAGCTGCACAAAGTGGTATTGCAGGATCATCAAAGGTTGGAAGGAATTGCATGTTTGGCGGCCAGGTGGGGATATCGGGACATTTAACAATAGCTGATGGAACCAAAATCGGAGCGCAGTCGGGAATAATGGGATCGGTTACCGAAGAGAACAGTACCATATTCGGATACCCGGCTTATGAGAGCAAGCAATATATGAAGAGCCTTGTCTACTTCAGAAAACTGCCTGAGCTTGCAAGAAAGGTCGATGAACTCGGCAAGTTGATGGATTTATTGAAAAACAAGTAGCTGCGACTCTCGTTCTAAAGGAAATTATTTGAACATCACACAGATGTATGGTTTTCTGTTGGGACGTTCGGGAAATTTTATATTTATTTGCACCATAATTTAATGTGACAATTATGAGTGAAAAACAAAGGACGCTGGCTAAGGATGTGACTCTCAACGGTAAAGGACTGCATACCGGGATAGATGTCACCGTTACTTTCAAACCTGCGCCGGCGAACCATGGTTATAAATTCTGCCGTACCGATCTGCCCGGAAAGCCAATGATAGATGCCGTTGCCGACAATGTTACTGAGACGTCGAGAGGTACCACGCTTGTGCAGGGAGAGGCTTCGGTCGCGACCATTGAACATGTTCTGGCTGCTTTTGCCGGCATGCGTATAGACAATGCAATCATTGAGATCAACGCTCCTGAGGCACCTATAATGGGAGGAAGCTCATTCATGTTCGTCGAGGCAATAAAAGAGGCAGGCATAATAGAGCTGAAGGAGGAGCGTAATTATTATGTCATAAAGGAGAAGATCACCTTTTCTGACGAGGAGCACGGGGTTGACCTTATCATTTACCCTGATGACCATTTCAGCGCCCATGTCCTAATAGACTATAATTCAAAGATACTTGGCAACCAGTATGCCATCCTTGACAACATTGAGGATTTCGAGAAGGAGGTATGCCGCAGCCGGACCTTTGTCTTTTTCCATGAGCTTGAGCCTCTATTCAGGATGGGGCTCATCAAGGGGGGTGACCTCGAGAACGCCATCGTGATACTTGAACGCGAGGTAGAGCAGGAAGAGATAGACCGCATAGCCAGAATGTTCAACAAGCCTGGCATAACCGAACATCATGCAGGCATACTCAACAACACGAAGCTGAGGTACCCCAATGAGCCGGCAAGGCATAAGCTCCTCGACCTTATAGGTGATCTCGCGCTGGTGGGTCAGCCCATCAAGGGCAAGGTCGTTGCCACACGTCCGGGTCACTATGCCAATACAAGGATGGCAAGGCTGATTCGTCAGCAGATAAAGCGGCAGGCAACGAAGAAGGAGATACCTCTTCTTGACACAACAAAACCATCGGTGATGGATATCGAGCAGGTCAAGAAACTGCTCCCCCACCGCTATCCATTCCTGATGGTTGACCGCATCCTGGAACTGACCGAAAATCATATAATCGGGATGAAGAACACCACCTACAATGAAGCATTCTTCCAGGGTCACTTTCCTCAGGAGCATGTCTTCCCGGGTGTCCTGCTTGTTGAGACAATGGCTCAGGTCGGAGGGATACTTATTCTCAACAGTGTAGATGAGCCGGAAAGATATTCGACTTACTTTCTGAAGATTGACAGGCTGAAATTCAAGCACAAGGTAATACCGGGAGATACAATAATTGTGAGGAGCGATCTCACTGAGCCCATAAGGCGTAACATAGTGATAATGTATTGCCAGGCGTTTGTGGGAGAGAAGATCGTGGCAGAGGGGGAAATGACGGCACAGGTAGTAAAGAACAAATAGCAGAATATGATTTCACCATTAGCACATGTTGATCCGAAGGCACAGCTGGGTGCAGATGTAATTGTTGAACCTTTCGCCTCTATTGCCGGTGATGTCATTATCGGCGACAACACCTGGATAGGATCCAATGCCGTAATCTA
>JAKEGI010000197.1 GCA_022615595.1 Bacteroidales bacterium
ACTATTGCAACGGTCACGAACATTACCGCGGCGAATAGCACATTCATAGCTTCGGTTTCGGCAGACAAGCTTGATGCTGTCGCTGACCTGCTTAAGGAAGACAGGAAGGTCACCCTTGTGGTTCATGGTGATGCAAGCGGACCTATGACATTCACCGTCACATGTATTTTTGATGCTCAGATTACTGCCGGCGCACTTGACTAACCTACGGTTGATTCTTCTTTCTTCTTAAATAAACCAGACGTCCCAACGCCCGGTTGCAGAGTCGTGCTCTGCTTCGCAAGCCGTAACCGCCAGCCTTCAAAGGCCGGAGTCTGCACGGAGGCCTCTGGTGGTGAATTGTGGCTCCTTGCTCCTTGCCCCTTGCCCCATGCCCCTTGCTCCTTGCTCCTTGCCCCTTGCCCCATGCTCCAACAGGGACAGACCACCCCCCGGTCCCTCAGTCGACGGACCGTACCCCTCCCCGATAAATCGGGGCAGGCTCTCACTGAGGAGGGGAAACTATACCACAATACAATTGCACTCACACCTTACTTCAGAAATCATAAATCATCATTCCTTGTTCGATATTCAAGCCCCTCCTTGCTCCCTGCTCCCTGCTCCTTGCCTAATCCCGATGCTATCCGTTTTTTGAAACATTTTATGTACTTTCCCATCGAAAAATACCTCCGATGAGAAAGAGCACCCTCCTCCTGACAATTATCCTGCTTACTTGCATCCTGCAGCCTTCCCATTCCCAATGGATACCCTACGACGAGACTGAAGAGCTGGCACAGAACGCCAGCCACCCGTCACCAAAGATGCGCTACAGGCTGATCCAGTCAAGGCTGCTTGACAAGAATGAGATATGGGCAGCCGTGTCAGGTCAGATACGCGGCTTCACCGAGGAGGAATACCAGAGGCTGAAACCGTTTATCCTCGGACAGGATATACCTTCCATGCAGTCGCACATCCGTGCCGGTGAGCTCACCTGCGAAAAGCTTACCCAGTGGTACCTCTACAGGATATTCAAATATGAGAATGACAGGGACAAGGCACTGAACTGCATCATTGCCATTAACCCCGAAGCAGTCAGCGAAGCCCGTGAGAGAGACAGAAACAGGTCGGCGGGTGACCACCCCATCTATGGCATGCCTGTTCTTCTGAAAGACAACATAGGCATGGAAGGATTGCCGACAACAGCCGGAGCCGCTGCCCTGATTAAAAATTATACTCCTGATGCATTTATTGTGGAGAGGATGAAAGAGAAGGGAGCCATCATCCTTGGCAAGACTAACCTGAGCGAGTGGGCTAACTATCTCAGCTCGGCATGTCCTAACGGCTACAGCGCCGTTGGCGGACAGACACTCAACCCTTATGGCCGCAGGAAATTTGATACCGGCGGATCAAGCTCCGGCAGCGGCGCTGCAATGGCTGCCGGCTATGCTGCTGCTGCTGTAGGAACAGAGACATCAGGTTCAATACTCTCTCCATCAAGCGCAAACTCGGTCGTCGGACTTAAGCCAACGACAGGGTTGCTGAGCCGCTCAGGCATCGTCCCCCTCTCAGGCACACTCGATACCCCCGGACCCATGACCACGACTGTCACTGACAACGCCATCCTCCTCTCTGCCATGTGCGGCGAAGACAGCACTGATGCAGTGACGAAAGACAATCCGAAAAACATTGAATACTGGGAAGGACTGGAACGATCATCCCTGAAGGGCATGCGTTTTGGCGTCAGCAAGAGCCTCCTCAGCGACTCTCTTTACAGGCTGACAGTCGAACAGATAATCGCACAGGGTGGCGCTGCCATAGAGTTTGAACCTGAAAGAATTGTCCTGGAAAGATTCAGCACCCTGCTCAGCGCTGACATGAAAGCCGACCTGCCTGCCTATCTTGACAGATATGCCTCAGAGGATATTGAATACCGCACCGTGGATCAGATTGCAGCCTTCAACAGGCTCGATTCACTCGTCAGGATCCCTTACGGACAGACCATCTTTGACGGGATGACAGCGATGGAAATAAGTAATGAAGAACTGCTCCTGCTGAGATCAAAGTTACACTCAGACGCGGTTAGCTATTTCGAAAAGCCCATGACAGAGCATCAGCTTGATGCTGTACTGTCGGTTGCAAACCGCAATGCCGGACTCGCTGCTGCTGCAAGATATCCCTGCCTGACCGTACCGATGGGTTACAGGCAGTCAGGCGAACCTGTTGGCATAACCTTCATTGCCAGACCGTTTGATGAGGTGAAGCTCCTGAGAATGGGATACGCCTTCGAGCAGGCAACGAAGCTCCGCCAGCCACCCTCTCAGTGACATTAACCGACAACAGACAACTGACAACCTATAACAGACAACTGCTACATGCACCTTGATATATCTTAAAACTAATTTCGCATGAATACAGAATTTTTTACCCCCTTATACGTTAACCAATAAAAGTCTGATATTTATAAAATCTTATACCGGAGAAAATGAATCACATCAACGCTAAAATTATCCTGCTTATCTCTGTAATATCTTTTGCAGTCATTGATGCAGTCGGACAGACTACCATGCCTAAAGAGCTTACCACGGGTACAATAGAGGAACAGATTAAATACCTTGAGGACAAAACGAGGATATATGAAAATTACCGGGCAATCAGGGAAGACATGTTCCAGAAAATAAACAGGAATATCGTGGATTCTATCAGGGCAGAAAAAGGCCGGATTACAGAATTAAGAACCCTCACCTCGGACCTTAACGACGAAACCGATTCACTCAATGTTTTGCTTGACAAAACAAGGGTAGATCTTGAAGAAGCCACCACCACAAAAAACAGTTTAAGCGTTCTGGGTATCGAACTGAATAAGGGAGTTTATAACACCATCATGTGGACTGTTATCGGGGGATTAGCCATTCTCCTCGCCCTGGGATTTCTTGTTTTTAAGAGAAACCTGGTTGTCCTTCGCAAAACCGAGAAAGACCTGAAAGAGCTTAAGGACGAATTTGCAGCATACAGACAGACCACCAGGCTCGCCCGTGAAAAAGCAGAAATCGATCATTTCAATGCGATCCGGAAACTGAAGGGTCAGTGAATACCTCTTCTTCTGGAGAAGAAGGCGGTGGCGAGGGAGGGCCCCTTGACCTTAACCTTAACCTTAATCTCAGCAGCAGCAGGAAATGAATAGAAGAGCCTTTAGAACTTTCTCAGCAGTCGCCTTCTTAGCAATTACAACCGGCCTCTCAGCCCAGAAAGGAAT
>JAKEGI010000198.1 GCA_022615595.1 Bacteroidales bacterium
CTTCCTGTTCCGGTGTGGGCTTCACCGGATTTAATTTGTTACTCACGATCTTCCCATCCTCCATGGCAAAGATTATGTAGTCACCCGTATTGAGAAAGATGTCAAACTGCTCGCGTGGGTTTTCACGCAGTACGACGAAGCTGGGCGGCTGGCCGATTTCAACCCGGCCCATGAGGAAGCCAGCCTGACCGTCATAAACGGTCGCGCCGGGAGCATCTTTGATATCATCCATGGTTACCACCTCCAGCCTGCCGTCGATGATCAGGAGGCTGACCCTGAGGCCGGCCGTGTCGGCCTGACTCAGCAATGATACGTTGCGGACGATGATACTGTCGCTCCCCGTCTGCTGTTCCTGCGATTGTGCGGTCAATGCAATATTGCCGGAATAATTGTTGTCGTGCCCTGACAGCGGGCTGTAGCTGATGTCTTGCGAATTTGCCTGCAAGGAAATCAGCATTAACGAAATCAGTCCAATATATTTCATGTCAGAATCAGCTTTCAGTACTCACCCAGGTTAAAGTCATATTTTATAAAGATGTCTGTGTCCCTACCTGCACCAGGATTTCGTTATCACGTATGACACATTTGATTTAAAATTACATAATTTGGTTCAAATTCTTACTTAAACTTTTTGCCTATCTTACTAATCGGATAATCTCCAGATTATGTGCTTGTACCGGAGTCAGATGCATGATACAATCCTGTTGTAACAGTTAACAAAATGCATTGATTCCGGTATAATGAATACATTGGCGTTTGACTTTATTGCAGACCAACCCGATCACATTTAAACAATTCAAAAAAACCGAATATGAAAGATCTTGGATACAGGCGAATATTTCCGAAGGAAATAGAGGGTAATCTGATCAGTCTGATTGCCGATGACTGGATGCTTGTCACTGCCGGCAACAGGGAGAAATTCAACACCATGACGGCGAACTGGGGTGGTGCCGGATATCTATGGAATAAGCCTGTTGTTTATGTTTTTGTGCGTCCGGAGAGATACACTTACGAATTTATTGAGAGCAGTGGTGGTTTCACACTGACATTCTTTGATGAAAAGTACCGTGATGCCCTCAATCTCTGCGGAACGAAGAGCGGCAGAGACATTGACAAGGTCAGCGAAACAGGGCTGACTCCGCATTTTACTGAACTTGGTTATCCGGCATTCAGTGAAGCAAATCTGGTACTTGAGTGCCGCAAGCTATACGGGGAGAGGCTCTCAAGGGATGCTTTCATCGACAGTGAGCCGCTCATAACACACTACAGCACCAAGGGCGGCATTCATAAGCTTTACATCGCCGAGATCGTCAGGGTGTGGGTCAGGTAATACGGATGCCAGTCAGTATTTGATCTGTCTTGCATAGCCAGTTCCCGGTTTATTGTTATCTTTATTAGGAAAAGCCATCGATGCCTTTTAAGTGATACATTCAATCATTAATCCTATGAGCAGATCATTGTTTCAATCGTTGTACCAGGTCAACACCCGTGTGTGGATGACAGAATTATCAGGCAGTCTGGGTCGCCGGGCTACCCTGGATGACATACCCGATTCGGAACTTGACAGGCTGTCTGATCAGGGGTTTGACTGGATATGGTTTCTCAGTGTATGGCAGACCGGTGCTGAAGGGAAGCGCATTTCACGACAAAATGAGGGTTGGAGACGTGAGTTTGAGGATACCTTGCCCGACCTTAAGGAAGAGGACGTAGCAGGCTCCGGATTTGCCATAACAGCCTACAGAGTCTCGGAGGAGCTGGGAGGTGACGAGGCACTGTCACGTCTCCGCAGCCGTCTTAAAAACAGGGGGATGAAGCTTATGCTTGATTTCGTGCCCAACCATACGGCACCTGACCATCACTGGGTTCGCGAACACATTGAATATTACATACAGGCCGGTGAGAATGAGATTGAAAGGGAGCCTCAGAATTACAGGCGTGTCACACTTGATCAGGGGGAGATGGTTATTGCCCTTGGAAGGGATCCGTACTTTTCAGGGTGGCCTGACACGCTTCAGCTTAATTATGGTAACTCCGGCCTGCAGGAAGCCATGATAGGAGAACTGAAGAGAATAGCTGACCAGTGTGATGGTGTGAGGTGTGATATGGCTATGCTGGTGCTTCCTGATGTGTTTCAAAGGACCTGGGGAATAAAATGTCAGCCGTTCTGGCCCAGGGCCACGAGACAGGTCCGTGAAGTGAATCCGGGATTCTGCTTCATGGCAGAAGTATACTGGGATCTTGAGTGGACAATGCTGCAGCAGGGCTTTGACTATGCCTATGATAAACGTCTTTATGACCGCCTTAAGGAGGGTCATGCAAAACCGGTCAGGGAGCACTTTTTTGCAGGACCTGACTATCAGAGCCGGATGGCAAGGTTTCTCGAGAATCATGACGAACCGAGGGTTGCAGCTGATTTTGCTGACGGGATGCACGAGGCGGCTGCCGTACTTACATTCTTATCTCCCGGTCTCCGGTTCTTTCACCAGGGCCAGTTCGAGGGCAGAAGGAAACGCATATCTCCCCACCTCGTGAGAGCCCCTGAAGAACCTGTTAACGAAGGTCTGGCAGAGTTCTATAATAAGCTTCTTGGCATCCTGAAGAGAGATGTTGTCAGAACAGGAAGATGGCAGCTTCTGGAGTGCCAGCAGGCATGGGAAAGCAACTGGACGTTCAATAGCTTCATCTCTTTTGCCTGGCAGGGAGAGGATGGACAGGTACTCTTCGTTGCAGTTAACTTTTCTCCCTTAAGAAGTCAATGTTATATTAAGCTTCCTTTCAATGACATCGGAGGTAAGTCATGGTCTCTGTACGACATTCTTAGTGGTAACCGTTTTGAGAGAGACGGCACCGATCTGCAGCAAAGGGGAATGTACCTCGACGAATCCGGATGGAAGGCATATGTATTCTTGCTGGAACCGGGTAAGGAGAAAGGCCAAATGTAGGCATCCGGGTTATCGGGGCTCATTGCAGCGATTAAAGGTACTTTGATATTGTATTAAAAATCTGCAGCCTTACCGGATTGACATTATAATAATCACCTTCTTCAGACAGGCCGGTGTTCTGCCGGTTAATCAGAATGATAACCGATATCCTGTCACGGGGAATAACTACAATACTGGTTCCTGTAAAACCGGTGTGTCCGAAAGATCCTTGCGGAGCATTCTTCATGAAGGAATTAAACGGATCCATCATCCAGCCAAGGCCATTTCTGTATTCATCGATAGTAAGGAAGGCCTTTATTGTTGCCGGTGTGATGAACTGCTCTGAACCTGCTGCCCCGTTATTGATAAGCATATCGACCATCTTCTGCAGATCCCCGGCGGTGGAGAAGAGTCCTGCAGCCCCTGAAACCCCACCGTTGGCATACCACGTGTTACCGTCATTTACCTCTCCTTTCAGCATGTATGTTCGCCATCCGTCCCATTGGACAGGATCTATCTCGCTGAAGGTGAACCCGAGGGTTGAGTCATAAACCATCCTTTTCTCATATGGATTGCCTGCCGAGGTGGCTGCTATCTTCCGGAGTTTTTTATTGCCAAGAGGATTAAATGACGTTTTATTCATGCCCAGCGGCAGGAAGATGTTTTCGGTCATGAACTGATCGAGCGGGAGTCCTGAAACAGTCTCGATTATCTGCCCCAGCAGTACGAATCCAAGGTCACTGTACCTGCGCTGTTCTCCGACAGGAAAAGCCAGGGGAAGTTCGCCGATGAGACTGTAAGACTCTTCTTTGCATGAAGCCCTGTAGTAAAGCGGATACCATTCATACAGTCCCGCCGTATGAGTGAGCAGATGGCGGATGGTTATATCTTTTTTCTCAGGAGTATTGAATGCTTTCACATATTTGCATACAGGATCTTCAGGCTTTAGAAGCCCCTTGTCGGTCAGAAGCATGATTGAAGTGGCAGTCCCGACTGCCTTTGTGAGCGATGCAAGGTCAAACAAATGATTTACAGTCATCTTCTCAGGTCGGGCCAGCAACATATGGCTGTAGTCAAATTTCTGGGCATAGCCGTAGGCCTTACGGCAGATCAACCTGTTGTCTTTCTTGATCATAATCACTGCACCGGGTATCAACCCCAGGTCGACCTGGCTCTGAAGAATGCTGTCTACTTCCGCTCTCAGCTTTGCCTTGCTGTTACCCGATTCAACTGCGCTGACATTTGAGAACAGGATGAGACAAACAACGCAGATGATGGCAGAATTGATCATTTTACCCATTGAATCACTTATTATTGAGCATGGTATCCAACCCTCGGTCCCACGCTCTTCCGCAGCAACAACTCCGAGAAGCCTTCCTTTAGGAAGTTATCAAGTTTACCGACCAGCCTGAATCCAAAGCTTTCGTATAGTTTTCTGGCTCTCGTGTTGAAAGAGGAGACACAGATGAAAATGTTTGGAGAGATCTTCAGTATTCTCTCTTCGCAATAGCTGAGAAGGGCTGTTCCGACACCTTTTCCGCGGTACCCTTCGCTGACACATATTGTCTGAATATATCCCGAGAAGGAACCTGAGAGCTGCAGTATGGCGAATCCGGCAATTTCACCGTTGTCTGATACTATATGAACTTCCCTGAATGAGCCCTCAAATGCAGTGAGGCATATTTCATAATCCATCCCGAGTGTAATCCATGGATCTGTTGCGGACATCATCAGGGCGCAGACTTTGAAGTCATCGCTGTCATCCGTAATTCTGAACATATACTTATTTGTCTGCAAGGCTTCCTCTCTTTCTGATCATTACAAGGAAAGTAACGGTAAGTAAAGCATTTACAAAAATATTCATAAACCCGAAATCAAAGTTAAAAACACGGATAAAGTATCCGTTAAGCAACCATGTTATCAGGGCGGATGAAACGCATGCGACCGGAACCCATTTCTCCCTGAACTTTATTTTCGTAAAGAGGCCGGTCATGTATAATCCCAGGATCGGTCCGTATGTATATCCTGCAGTCTTGAAGATGGTGTTTATTATGGCTCCCTTGCTGTTCCAGAAGGCCATGACGATGAAAAACATCACTATGTTAACTCCAATCAGGACCCTTGATTTGATCTTCCTGATCTCACCGGGAGGCTTGCTCCCGATATTCATGAAGTCATAGCTGAAAGCAGTTGTAAGTGCAGCGATGCATGAGTCGATACTGGCAAAGGTTGAGGCTATCACACCGATAAGGAACGCCACTGCCCCTATTTTTCCGAAATAGTTCAGTGTCAGCAGGGGATAAAGCCCGTCAGTGTTGACTATTAAGCTATTCTGCCTGAC
>JAKEGI010000199.1 GCA_022615595.1 Bacteroidales bacterium
ATTTGTCTGTAGTCAAACAGCATATGCACGAGAATCAGAAACCTGTACAGATAGATATTGAGAAGGTGCTTCATGGCAAGAATCCGAAGCTTGCCAGGCTGCTGCCGGGTTTTTTGATCAGGTACCTGAAACGTATTGTCCATCAGGATGATCTCAACGAGATACTAAGGAACTTTGCTGACCTCCACGGATCACCCTTTAACGACGCCGCCCTTGGTTTCATGGGCATCAGGCACCGAGCACACGGCACTGAAAACCTGCCTTCAGGTGGACGCTATATCTTCGTCTCAAACCATCCCCTCGGCGGCCTCGACGGCATGGTCTTCATGAGTGAACTTTCAAAGCACTACCGCGAGATAAAATTCCCGGTCAACGATTTACTTTTAAACATCCCAAACTATGCCGGCATCTTCCTCCCTGTAAACAAGCACGGCACCCTCGGACGTGAAGCAGCAAGGCTCATGGAGGAGGCCTATATGTCTGACTGCCAGATACTGAACTTCCCTGCAGGGATATGCTCCAGGAAAATAAATGGAGTCATCACCGACCTTAAGTGGCAGAAGAGCTTCATCGTCAAGGCAATACAGCATCAGCGAGACGTCATTCCCTGTTACTTCGAAGGACGTAACAGCTCATTTTTCTATAACCTCTCCGCCTTCCGCGGACGCCTGGGCATAAAGGCTAACATTGAGATGCTATACCTCGTCGATGAGATGTTCAGGCAGAAGGGCAAGGAGATCGACCTCTATTTCGGCAAACCCATCCCCTGGCAGACCTTTGACCGCTCAAAGAGCCCGCAGGAGTGGGCTGACATGGTGCGGCAGAAAACTTATAATTTACAGAAAACAATATCCGGCGGTTGATATTATTTCTTACTTTTGGTCTGCAATCAATTAATCCGGGTGGATAATCAACTGGAACAAGGGAATATGGACCCGATAGGTGCCGCGGTTCCTGTACAGGAACTGATGGATGAGCTTGCCCGCATCGGCATGCTAAGACCTACAAATTACGGCAACAATGAGGTCTATCTCTTTGACAGCCGGACCTCACCCCTTCTCATGAATGAAATAGGCCGCATCCGTGAGCTCACCTTCAGACACGCCGGCGGAGGTACGGGAAAGGCGCTGGACCTCGACGAGTATGACCTTGATCCTGACCATCCCCAGAAACAACTGATCATTTGGGATCCTGACAACCGCGAGATAATAGGCGGTTACAGGTTTATCTTCCCCGGACCAAAAGAGAAGGATTTTTCCGTTAACCGTTTCGCCTCCTCAGCATATTTTACCTTCTCCCGCAAATTCATTCGCAAGTACCTCCCTCATACGATGGAACTGGGTCGCTCGTTCGTCAGACCTGAGTACCAAACCGCAGCAATGGGACGCAAAAGCCTCTTCGCCCTGGATAACCTGTGGGACGGGCTGGGAGCTATCATCATCGACAACCGCCAGATAAGGTATCTCTTCGGAAAGGTGACGATGTATACCCATTATAACCAGCAGGCGAGGAATATGATCCTCTATTTTATGCTGAAGCACTTCCCCGACAGGCATAAGCTCGCTGTCCCGTCTGATCCTATCTCAATAGATGTTCATAAAGATGAGATGAAAAAGATCTTCACCGGGTGGACTTTCAGGGAAGATCTGAAGATACTGTCTCAGGAGGTCCGTAAGCTTGGCGAAAACATCCCTCCGCTGATCAATGCCTACATGAACCTCTCTCCAACCATGAAGTGCTTCGGGACATTCATCAATCATCATTTCGGCAATGTGGAGGAGACAGGAATAATGATCACCGTTCGTGACATATATATCGAAAAGGTCAACCGCCACCTCGCCTCCTACCGTGAGGACTTCGACATCTCACAATAGAAGTCTGAAGTTAAGACAAAAGACAAAGGGAAAAAGACAAAAGGTGGTCTTTCATTATTTCAGAGTTTCAGGGTTTCAATGTATCAGTTTCCGCGATTATTTTTTAACCACAGAGTAACACTGAGTTTTTACAGAGTTACACTGTTATCTTGAAATCGAAGCAGTGAAACTCCATCCTAACTCTGTGTAAATCTGTGGTTAAACCCTTCTAATCTCACATCTCTACGTTGACGGAAGACCGAAGACCGAAGACCGAAGACGGAAGACGGAAGAAACAATTCGACAATCGCAAATCGCAAATTCTGCTTGCTCCTTGCCCCTCAACCTCGACCTTAACCTAGCCCCTGCGCCCTGAGCTCTGAGCTCTGCGCTCTAATAAGCTCTCTCATTCACCCCTTCCATATAATTGACAAAAGCCTTGTTGGCAACCCTGTTGCCTCCGGGCGTCGGGTAGTTACCGGTGAAATACCAGTCGCCCGTGTGGCCGGGACAAGCTTCGCGCAGTCCCTCAATCGACTGATAAACAACCTCCACCTCAGCCCCTATTCCCGGTGCCTTAAGCATCACCGCAATCATCCCGGAGATCTCAGCATCAGTGAAGGGGGCGTATATCTCCTTCACTGCATTTACCATCTCGCTGTCAGGCTTCTGAAGCTCGGCAAGAGCTTTGGCGTATACTCCTCTTATGATATCTTCACGTTCCCTCTGCCTGAGCAGATTTATTGCTGCCTTGAAAGCTATGAAGTCACCCAGTCTCGCCATGTCAATGCCGTAGCAGTCGGGGTAACGGATCTGAGGTGAAGAGGATACGATTACTATTTTTGCCGGATCAAGCCTGTCAAGGATGCGTATGATGCTCTCTCTCAAAGTGGTGCCCCTCACAATGGAGTCATCAATTACCACCAGGTTGTCAATTCCTCTTCGAATAACACCATAGGTGACATCATAGACGTGTTCCACC
>JAKEGI010000200.1 GCA_022615595.1 Bacteroidales bacterium
AGAGCGGAGGGTTATTTGACATAACCGTTGGACCGCTGGTGAAGTCCTGGGGGTTTGGCCCTGATGCTATCAAACGGTTCGACGAGAAGATGCTCGATTCGCTGCTTGCATTGGTTGGTATGCAGAAGATAAGGCTTGAAGGTGAGCGCCTGGTGAAAGCAGACCCTGATATTTTCATAGACATGAATGCCATTGCCCAGGGGTATACGGTAGATCTTATCATAAACTTACTGGCCGCGAAGGGTATTGATGATTGCCTGGTAGAGGTAGGCGGTGAGGTGCGTACAGCTGGTGACAAAGGGGGCCAGGGATGGCGGATAGGTATCGACACTCCTGCTGACGGCAACTATGAACCGGGAGCCGACCTGCAGGCCATCGTAAGGCTCGACGGGCTCTCGCTGGCAACATCGGGCAACTACCGTAAGTTCTTCGTTGAAAACGGCATAAAATATTCACACACCATTGATCCGCGCACCGGCTTCCCGGCGAAGCATACCCTTCTGAGCGCGACAATAGTCGCACCGACAGGAGCCGTGGCCGATGCCTGGGCTACAGCCTGCATGGTAGGAGGTAAGGATGCGGCTGTCGCCTTCATAGACAGGCATGACTTTCTTGAAGGCTACCTGATCTGGTCTGATGAAAAGGGTGAGATGAGGAGCTGGATATCGGAAGGGCTCAGAGAAAGATTGGAAGAGAGGTGAGGTAGGTTGTCGGTTATCGGTTATCGGTTGTCGGTTATCGGTTATCGATTATTCAACAGACAACAGACAACAGTATGACTAACCGAAAACAGAAAACCGACAACTGAAAACGTATGTACTACCCTAGTTACCCGAACATCCTGTACATCCGGTTGCAGGTTGAGATGGCTTACATCCTACATCGTTATGCTGTGCACATGTGATCCCGCGCTTGCGCATCTCCTTGTTATGGCTTATATGTGTGTCAGGGAACCTGCCGCCGCGTTTGAACAGCATACTGACAGCCATCGCCACCAGGGCGAAACCAACGAGCACAGCTGATATAATAAGTAGCTTTATAAACATAACATCATTTTCTGAGTGCAAAGGTAATCATCAGTATAACATAAGCAGCATCCGGTTTGTTCGATCCTCATTACTTTATTGTACACCCCTGTCAATTATTATCTCACGGTCTTCGAGGTCGGCTGCTTCCAGGGCCTTAGCATGCTCCTCCGGTGTGTAGCGTCTTATCTTTATGTTCATGGAGGCAATAAAGACGCTCATGAAGGGACTGATTATATTAAAGAAGCAATAGGGGGCATACGCCCAGGTAGAGACACCAAGGACCGATGACTGGGTTGCACCGCAGGTGTTCCAGGGCACGAGCACAGAGGTAACTGTACCTGAGTCCTCCAGCGTCCTGCTGAGCAGCTCAGGCTTGAATCCCATATCCCTGAACTTCTTGGCAAACATTCTCCCCGGCACCACTATGGCAAGGTACTGGTCTGATGCAGTCACATTGAAGAAGAGGCATGTTGCCACCGTTGAGCCTACAAGTGTTCCGGCGTTGTGTACAAAGCGCATCAGCCTGCCTGTGATTGTCTTTAGCATACCTGAAGCCTCCATGATACCGCCGAAGACCATGGCGCATATAATGAGCCACACGGTATTCAGCATTCCGGCCATCCCTTTAGTCTTCATCAGTTCGTCGACTGAGGCGTCGCCGGTCGTAACGGCAACACTCCCGAACATTGTCTTTGTGACGGCGATATATGCCTGTTTCAGATAGGTACCGTCAGTTGCAGCTACCTCCTGGAGGATATGAGGCTGGAAGATGACCGCGCATATTGCACCGAGGAGCGTACCGGCCAGCAGCGAAGGCAGCGGTGGTACCTTCTTCACGATTATATAGATCAGCATTGCCGGTACAATAAGCAGTACAGGTGTGATATTGAATTTTGCCTTTATGGCAGCCTGCACGGCAGCTGCACTTGTTGCACTGTCGGTATGGTCACGGAGGAAGCCGATAAAAAGGAATATGATGAGTGTTATGATCCACGAGGGGCCTGTAGTAATCACCATGTACCTGACATGCGTGAAGAGATCTGTTCCGGCGACGGCAGGGGCAAGGTTGGTGGTATCTGACAAGGGTGACATCTTGTCGCCAAAATAGGCCCCGGATATTATTGCGCCTGCGATCATCGCCTCGTTGAATCCCAGTGCTTTCCCGATGCCAAGGAGGGCGACGCCGATAGTGGCTACAGTAGACCACGAACTTCCTGTGGATATTGAGACGAGGGAACAGATAAATACACTGGCGAAGAGGAAAATCTTGGGATGAAGGATCTCGAGTCCGTAATAGATGAGCATCGGCACCACACCGCTTATCATCCAGGTGCCGGCAAGTGACCCGATGAGGAACAATATAAGTATAGCAGGCATGGCGGTACCGATGCCTTTGATAACCTTGTCTCTGATATCCAGCCACTTATGTCCAAGAACAACGGCAATGACGCCAGCTACGGCTGCCGCAAGGATAAGCGCTATCTGGTTGGCTCCGGAGAGGGTATCATCCCTGAAGAATTTTACGTTGAGAGTAAGGAGCAGTATCAGCACGGCCAGGGGCAGTAGCGACTGCAGCATGGAAGGGGTCTTGATCTTACCGGACATAGATGGTTTTTACAATATGAAGCGCAATTTACCATTTTTAATTATTCTGCCTTTATGATTAATTCGCATATCTTAACACACAATCGAGGTGAGGAAATTATTGTCAGAATTTGCTATTCTTTTATCCGGAGCATTATTGTTGGCAGGCTGCAATGAGGTAGTTTCCACGGATGTACTGATAGCCGGAGGTGGCGCCAGTGGCACCGCTGCAGGGATACAGGCGGCGAGGATGGGGGTAAGCACCGTGATGATTGAAGAGCAGGAGTGGCTCAGAGGCAATCTGAGGTAGGGTACTTCAGCCCTTGTTTTTTTGTTTTTTCTTGATTTTGCCACGAAGAACTATTATCTTTATTTGTTTGATCGCAATCAGATGGGGCACTATCCTGACATATTCAGCATTAACCCCGAGGACAAGATACCGGGTAAAGGAAGGGTACTGATATCTGAACCCTTCCTGACCGATCGTTTCTTCAACCGCACCATAGTATTTCTTACCGAACATACTGCCGAGGGCACTGTAGGGTTCATCCTTAACCGAGTCATTGACCTTCAGGTCAGCAGTGCCGTTGAGGGGTTCGAGGGTTGGGATGAGCCTCTCTCTGTCGGCGGTCCTGTGGCTCCTGACACACTGCATTACCTTCACACTCTCGGGACGAAGGTGCCGGGAAGCGTGCCCGTCGTGCCAGGCATATGGTGGGGTGGAGAGATAGACGCACTGCGCAACCTCATAGCTACCGGTACCATAGACCGTGACCAGGTGCGCTTCTTCCTCGGTTATTCCGGATGGGAGAAGGGGCAGCTGAAGCGGGAGCTGAAGGATAATTCATGGGTGATAGCCAAGGTGCCTCCGGAGGTTATTATGAAGAGCCGCGGCAACGTATGGCGCGACGTGCTCCGCTCGCTGAACAACAAATACCGTATCTGGGCTGAGTTCCCGGAGTCACCGGAGATGAACTGATTTCCTGTCAGTGCATTATCTTGAAGACCAGCTCCCTGAGAAGGTCACCCGTATCACTTCCTGCCTCACCAAATCCCTTTGCCTTGAGATCATATGCCCTTATAAGGCTGATTATGTTCATGCACGCCCCGACGTTATATATCGAGGCTGCCGTCCTGAAATCCTTTACGTAACCCGGGTATGTCTTAAGCATGGCCACGACATTGCCGTCAGTCTTGTCCTTCAGGGTGTGAAAGATAAGCACCCTGGTAAAGTTAGAGAAGAGGACGGGAAATATCAGAGGTATGATCTCCTTCTTTGAGTGGCCTGCATAGTAGTTCACCACTCTGGCAGCCCTGAGCGGATCACGGTAGACGATTGCTTTCCAGAGCTCATTGGGTGTGTAGTCCTTGCTGATACCAATGCTCTTTTCAATGAGAGCAGTGTCAATGC
>JAKEGI010000201.1 GCA_022615595.1 Bacteroidales bacterium
GAGAGAAGCCATGACCATATTCCCTTGTGTTTACCCTGATAATCAAGATAACTCACATGTGTTTCACTACCTGATATACTCATATGTATGACTGTTTTTTATTTCTTTCTCCGTCTGACAAGCAAGACGATCATGATAACAATAAGGAAGAATATCGTTATAACGCCTACTATTCTTGTCACCTGCAGAGTGTAGGTCTTGCTGGCCGGGTTGTATGCGAAGCAATACTCAAGTATACGGTTTGAGGTAGGCCTGGCAATGCCTTTCTGAGCTTCGACAATAGCCATCCTTACGTCAAACGGGAGATAGGTAAGCCCATACAGGTACCTGGTGATTTTGCCTGCCGGACTGACAACCATTATTACCGAGGGGTGTGCAAAATCAAGCCCCTGAGGCTGATACCTGTAACCTGCGGCCGCAGTGATGGCACTTATATTTTCCTGTGTCCCTGTAAGATAGATCCAGTCCTTTTGATGCTCCTTGCTTATGCGCTGAACGAAATTGACCTTCTTCTCCTTTGCCTTCTCAGGAGTGTCGCTTGTGTTGAAACTTATTGTGATGACCTGGTATTCGGTTCCAAGGCTCATGTCCATCTTGCTAACGACATCGGCAATGCCATCCATCAGAGGACTGCAGAGGTTAGGGCAGTCAAAATATACGAATGACATTATTGTTGGCTTGTCAATGAGTTGCCTGAGAGTAACCTGTTCACCCTGTTCATTCAGGAACCAGAGGTCAAGGGGGATGGTGTCACCCAGATGTTCGACAACGCCGATCTCCACCTCCTTCTGCTGGTAGCCGGCTGTTTTTAGCTCCTGACCTGAAAGCATGGGCAGGAAAGCAATAAGCATTAATGCGGTAATTAAGTGTCTCATCATGATTTTATTGATTTCTTTTCTTTTCATCTTCGGTATAGATGCCGGCAATCATTAGTGATCCGCCCATGAGCGATATATCC
The DNA here is from genome assembly GCA_022615595.1 of Bacteroidales bacterium. Lineage (GTDB taxonomy): Bacteria > Bacteroidota > Bacteroidia > Bacteroidales > VadinHA17 > SR-FBR-E99. Next base: position 959 of record JAKEGI010000201.1, read on the forward strand.
TTTAGCAGGGCAATAAGGATTGTCGGGGTATCCTTTCCGCTTATCAGATGGGGGATATGTATTGTCACTATAAAAAGCAGCAACAGTGCTGCCAGGATGAGTGTTGACTGCCTGACGAATTTCTTCGTCAGGATGCTGATGCTTACCGCAATCAGTACCAATCCTGTAAGAATGATTGTATATGCCCCCAGCGGGATAAAGGAGGTAAGCATTCCAATATAGTAATCCATCATCAGGAAATGGTTTATCCCGAACACTGCAAATGGCAGTGCGAACAGGATTCTTCCGAGAGTTGTCAGGTTTTTCATCTTTATGTAGGTTGGTTTTCAGTCTCTGTTATAGCTTCTGCTGATTTTTTGCCCTGAATGATGCTGCCGATGATGTATATATCACGCAGCTTCATCATTATCAGGAATATGAATCCCCATACAGCAATTACTCCGATGGTGTAGGTCAGCAGCACCCACACAGGAGCTTTTCTAACGTTATTCCACATGGCCCTCTCAGCGAGCAGGCTTACCGGGATTGTTCTGTCTCCTGCCAAAAGAATAGTATCCATTGATACTATACCGAACTGATCCTCATCGGTGAATTTGGCACTGAAATGTACATTCCCCTCCCTGTCACCGGGAAGTCCGGCCGGGATTCTAAAAGCAGCTTTTCCGGACTCATCAGTGGTCTTCTCCTCATCTATGGCCATCATTCCGAAATAACGGCGTGCAAAAAGCCTGACGCCGGCGCCGGTAACAGCCACTGTTTTCTTTTCATCAACAGCGCTAGCGCTGACAAATACCGTGCTGTCAGCTTCATTGTAACCCATTGTCATCCTAATCACGGCGCCGGGGTATGCAGATGATGTAATTACCTGCATCACTTTCTGAATGTAATTCTTGTTGAAGCTCCTTATATATGAGACCACATGCCATATCTCATCACCCGACAAGATATTGCGGAATGAAGGCATCTGACCTCTGCCTGTCGATACTTTGTGAAATATCTCACCGTCACTGTTTTTCTGTATCTTTTCGGTAGCCGGATCTCCCGGTGACGGGACAAGGCTGATGTAGTTACCTTTGCCCGGAGTGCCGTGACATGAGATACAGTTTGTTACGTACAGCTTCTCTCCGCTTTGTCGCGTCTCATCAGTGAAGGGGAACGTACTAAGCCTCCCTTTCCTCTCTTCAGGAACCACCCAGTCCTGTCCCCATGCAAATCCGGGGGCCAAAACGATGAGGAGTGCTATTGGAATAAGGTATTTCATACGCATTCAATTATTCGTTACCCGAAAGTTTTTCCTTGTCATGCTCATCTTCAGCCATTTCCCAGATTGGGATGACAGGGAAGAGTTTGGAAAGGATAGTTATAATTATAAGCACAAGCAGGATTGATGCCATTGTGACAGCAGTCTCTATAAGAGTAGGTTTGTATAACACCCACTCAACAGGTACGTTCTGTATCGGAAGGTTCGGATGTCCCTGGCCGGGTACAACAATTATGTAACGCTTTAACCATGAAGCTGCAAGGACAAATGCTGAGATAATCATCATTGGCACCGGTCTCCTCATTTGCTTTATGAGCAGAAGAATTACCGGGATAACAAGACCGACCAGCTGAACGCTCCAGAAAAGCATAGCGTAGTGGCCCGTGAACAGTTCGCGCAGGTGTATTGCATCACCCGTCTTAAGCTTGTATCCGGGGACAAGAAACTCGTTCAGGTTGAAATAGATATAAACTATTGACACAAGAATCAGGACCCGTCCCATCCTTTCGAAATGGAAAGGTGTCAGATACTTTTCAAGTTTGTAATTGACCCTGAAGAAATACATGGCAATAATAACGGCCGCTGTACCTGACACAAAAGCCCCTGAGAGGAAATAAGGTCCGAAGATTGTGCTGTCCCACCCGGTCCTTGGTGTGACTGCGAAGAGCCAAGAGGTGACCGTATGAATTGCAAAGGCTGTGGGTATTATCAATATCAGAAGTATCCTCAGTGCCTGTTTCAGTATGCGGTACTGTGACTCATGGTGTTCCCATCTTAATGAAAGTATTTCATAAGCCTTTACAAGGAGAGGTGGCCTTCCATGGAGCCTGTTTTTTGAAATGGCCAGGTCGGGGATCAGTGGAAAGAACCATAGCAGGAGGCTGAGCACTAAATATGTTGTAACCACGGTAACGTCCCAAAGTATAGGCGATTGTATTCGTCCGAACATAAAGAGGTACGGAAACCGGTCTGGCCGCCCCATATCAGAGATGATAACCAGCCCGGCGACGGCAGCAAATGCTATCGCAATTATCTCGGCTATCCGCGATATCGGCTTGACCCAGTTGTAACCGATTAGTCCCAGTACCGAGCTGATAAGCATTCCGACAAGGCTTGTCGCGACAAAGAAGACGAAGTTGGCGATATACATACCCCAGCTTGTATAGTCGCGCAGACCTGTTACTCCCAGTCCTTCCTTAAGCTGGATGATATATGCGAAGAGGCATGCTGCCAGTGCAAGAAAGAGAAAACCTATCCATATGATAAATCCTTTGCTTAATCTTACATTCCTGAGAACATCGGAAGCAACGGAATCTAATTTACCCTGTTCCTTTTGTGAGCTGAAACTTATTTCATTCATATTGTCAAGGCTTTATATCGTTTCTTCCCTGTATTCTTTCTCAGGACCACGTTCAAACTCAAAGAGCCTGTTTTTCGGAGGCAGGTAATAAACCCTCGGGTTGGTGCCCAGTTCCGGCTGGAGCCTGTATCCTGAATTTTTCTCCAGCAGTTTGCTCAGCATGACAGTCTCTTTGGTGGTGCCGTTGGTAACCGCATCCTCGTTCTCGTCACCGAAGTAGAAAACGCCATTGGGGCAGGCAGAAACACAGTAGGGCAGAAGCCCTTCCCTTATCCTGTCAGCGCTGAAGAGGCATTTTGAAATTGTCCCCTTTTTCTGAGGCACATTAAGCTCAACGTCATAAACTTTATCCTTGTCATTCTCCGCCTGTGACGGCTCCTGCCAGTGAAACATCCTTGCAGAGTAGGGGCAAGCCGCCATACAGAAACGACAGCCGATACACCTTTCATTGTCAATGAGCACAATGCCGTCC
>JAKEGI010000202.1 GCA_022615595.1 Bacteroidales bacterium
ATGAGTACCCTATAAAAGACAAACCGCTCAAAATCATTGATTTCAAGCGGTTATAAACATTATGAGATTGCTCTCTGTTGACCCACAGGGGCTCGAACCCCGACTCTTCTGAACCAAAATCAGACGTGTTACCAATTACACCATGGGTCAATCGGCGCCTGATAAGGCGGTGCAAAAATAATTATTTTTTCGAATTTTTCAGGATTGCTCCGTCTCGTAATAGATAAACGGACAGTCAATAAACGACCTGATTATCTGACCCAGCTCATAGAGCTCATCATCTCCATTCTCGTAGTACCACTCGATCATCACCTTGTCGTGTACATCACGGTACAAGGCTATCTTCTTGATAATGCCATAGATCCACTTCGTGGAGGCAGTGTTGATGAAATCAAATGACAATACAACACGCGTCTTAACGTCAGAGCGTGACACATACTCGCTTACCCACTCCTCGATGGGTCGGTAAAAATCTGCGGCACTCTCCGGTATTGACCTCCCCCTGATCTCAATAAGACCCTCGCTGAGCAATACTTCCGGAGTAGTTTTTGTCGCCTCTATTCTTTTGGTTTCCAGTGTCATTACAGGTTAATGCAACGATTCCCCCCATTGCATGAAGTATACAAAAATAATAAAATAAGCCAAGCGGCTCAAAAATCTCAGTTATTTTTCGAATCGTGCGAGAAGAGCGTCATCTCGCTCTGCTCCCATAATGTCGGGTGCTCGGCATCAAACCGCCCGATAATGGCCTGCATGATCGTCCGTCGCATGAAATCCGACTTGCTTCTTACCCTGAATCGCTTGCAGTACACATTAAGAGCCCTTGCTTCCCTCTGGTTAAGCCTCAGAGTCAGCGTGGTCGTCCTCTTTACATTCTCCTCACTGTACTGAACCCTTTTCAAGACCGCTATAAATTTTGTACTAAAATAGCCCTGAACCATGGTAAAGAAGGCACCCAAAAGTGATAATTATTAACAACAAAAAAGCAGAACCGCTGCAAGCGTCTGGTCTGCTTTATGTTACGATACTAATAAGTATTAATTCCGGTCGAGTGCGTTAAGGTCGGCAAAGGCCTCCTTAAGCCTTGCAATAAAGCTTTCCTGCCCTTTGCGAAGCCATACTCGCGGGTCATAATACTTCTTGTTGGGCTTGTCCTCTCCTTCGGGATTGCCTATCTGGCCCTGCAGGTAACCCTTCTTTGCCTCATAAAAGTCCCTGACACCGGCCCAGAACGCCCACTGCATGTCTGTGTCAATGTTCATCTTGATGGCGCCGTATTTTATTGCTTCGGTGATAAGATGCTTCTCTGATCCTGACCCGCCATGGAATACGAAGTTCACCGGATTGGGCCCTGTATTGTACTTATTACGGATATAATCCTGCGAGTTCCTGAGTATCTCAGGCCTCAGGGTTACGTTTCCGGGTTTGTAAACACCATGTACATTACCGAATGATGCGGCTATTGTGAAGTTTGGCGATACCTTCAGCAGCTCCTCCCAGGCATATGCCACATCCTCAGGCTGGGTATAGAGTCTGGAGCTGTCAACGCCGGTGTTGTCAACGCCGTCCTCTTCTCCTCCCGTTACTCCCAGTTCAATCTCGAGGGTCATGTCAAGCTTCTCCATGCGCTTAAGATATTTCTTGCATGTCTCAATATTCTCCTTCAGCGGCTCCTCTGACAGATCAAGCATATGCGAACTGAAAAGAGGCTTTCCGTTGGTCTCATAGAACTCTTCACCTGCATCGAGCAGTGCGTCAATCCATGGCAGCAGCTTACGTGCGGCATGATCAGTGTGAAGTATCACCGGTACGCCGTAATACTCCGCCACGTTGTGAACGTGAAGGGCGCCTGAGATGCCACCGGCAATGGCGCCGGTGTGACCATCCTTTGTCAGTCCCTGACCTGCAAAGAAGTGAGCCCCGCCGTTTGAAAACTGTATAATGACAGGCGAATTGACCAGCCGGGCTGTCTCCAGCACTGCATTAACAGAGTCTGTCCCGATCACATTTACTGCCGGAATGGCGAAATCATTCCTGTTGGCATAATCAAACAGCTTACGTACATCCTCACCGGATATTACACCGGGCTCAAGATTTAATCCTTTATTGCTCATTATCTTATGTGTTAAATTAAAACATTTCAGTCACCAGCGGCAAATATAACTAAAAAAGTGCGACTCTTTTCCACGGGTATGCAGCACGATAATATCTTAACAGTCTTTTTTGTACTGATCAATTTCCTATCTTCGCAGCTTCATTAAATGCCAATATTTCAGTCAACATGAAAATAAGATCTTTTCTATTGTTACTTGTCGCTGTGATGAGTCCGGTGTTTCTCTATGCACAGCAGAAGGAGTGGTCTCTTGAGGAGTGCATAGCCCATGCACTCGAGAACAACATTCAGATCAAGCAGCAGGAGATCGTCACACAGTACCAGGAGTCGGCACTGGAGCAGTCAAAACTTGATCTGCTGCCCTCGCTTAACGGAAGCGCGTCACACCGCTACGCTTTTGGCCGTGCTCTTGACCAGACGACCAACCGTTACACGGAGAACGAGACCGTTCAGTCAAACAGTTTTTCTGCAGGGAGCAACCTGTCGCTGTTCAACGGACTCACCAATCTCAATACCATAAGAAGGAATGAGTATGAGCTTCTTGCCAGTGAGCAGGATCTCAAAGGCTTCAGGGATGACGTTTCTCTGAATGTAGCCCTTGCCTACCTGCAGATACTGCTGAATCATGAGCTTGTAAACACTACCCTCGCGCAGGTTGAAATGACACAGCAGCAGATAGACCGTACTCAGAAACTTGTCGATGCCGGCAGCCTCGCCCGCGGCAACCTGTTAGACATTGAGGCTCAGGCTGCCCGTGAGGAGGTGCAGCTTATAACACTCCAGAACCAGCTGGCCATTTCGTACCTGACGCTTGCCCAGCTTCTTGAGCTGCCCTCAGCCGAGGGATTTGCTATACAGGTGCCCTCCATTTCACTTGACATGGCGACATACGAAGGCAGTCCCGACTCGATTTTCAAGGTGGCTGAGAAGATCAGGCCGGAGGTTCTCAGTGCCGAATATAAGCTAAAAGGCGCCGAGTATGACCTTGCAATAGCCAAGGGCGGAAGAAGCCCGCAGCTCTCCCTGGGCGCATCACTGGGGACTTCCTATTCAGACAACAGGATAGATATAAATACCCTTGAACCATATGACTTCTGGACCCAGATGGATATCAACAGGAACGCCTCACTGGGCTTGTCACTTAACATTCCCATCCTGAACGGATGGCTGGTAAATACGCGTATTAAAAACTCGAAGCTTGGAATTGAAAACTCAAAGTATACACTGGAAAATACCAGGAAACAACTTTACAAGAATATTCAGCAGGCATATACCGATGCGAAGGGGGCGATGAAGAAATTCTACTCGAGCCAGAAAGCCGTTGCCTCTATGGAAGAGGCATTCCGCTATTCAGAACAGAAGCTGAATGTCGGCATGCTCACAGCTGTCGACTATAACCTGTCTAAGACACAGCTGCTGAATGCCCAGAGTGAAATGGCCCAGGCAAAATACGAGTATGTCTTCAAGACCAAAGTCCTGGATTTCTACAGGGGCATCCCTTTAACCCTGGAACATATTACCATCTTAGCTAATCAATCTGAAAATCAATAAGTCATGAAAGACAATAAAATACTTAAGATTCTTGTTCCCGTAGTTCTGCTTCTACTGGTCCTCGCTGCCGTAGGAAAGAAGCAGGGTTGGTTTGGCAAGGAGGTAACAGTGAAGGTAGCTGTTGAAAAAACATCACTCAATCCAATTGTGGAGGCTGTAACGGCAAATGGTAAGATTGAACCTGAGAAAGAGGTTAAGATAAGTCCTGATGTATCGGGCGAGATAGTTGAACTGACCGTCAGGGAGGGAGATTTTGTACAGAAGGGAGTCCTGCTCTTCAAGATAAAGCCCGAGATATACATCTCTGCGCGCGACCGGTCGATAGCGGCCCTTAGCTCCTCACAGGCAAGGCTCTCACAGGCAGACGCACAGCTGATACAGGCTGAGCTTGCATTTAACAGGAGCAAGGCTCTCTGGGAGCAGAAGACAATCTCTGAGTCAGAATATGAACAGGCGGAGGCACAGTTTAAGATAGCCAGGGCTGAAAGAGAGTCTGCACTGTACTCGGTTAAAAGCGCTGAGGCAACACTCAAGGAAGCCAATGAAAACCTGATAAAGACCACAGTCTATTCACCGATGACAGGTACCATCTCGAGTTTGTCTGTCGAACTTGGAGAGAGGGTGGTCGGAGCAAACATGATGACCGGCACGGAGGTGTTGCGTGTTGCCGACCTGAATCGTATGGAGGTGGTTGTGGAGGTGAATGAGAATGACATCATCAGGGTCAAACTGGGTGACACTGCCAAGGTTGAGGTCGATGCCTGGCTTGACCGTGACTTCACCGGCATTGTGACCGAGATAGCAAACTCAGCCAAGAGTGTCGGGCTGACATCTGACCAGGTGACTAATTTCGAGGTAAAGATCTATATTCTTCGCGAGTCGTATGAAGATCTCATCTCCGAAAAGAATCCCAGTCCTTTCAGGCCCGGTATGTCTGCATCAGTCGACATCTTCACAAACAAGAAGGCAGAGGTGCTGACAGTACCCATTCAGTCAGTGACTACGCGTACTGACACGACAAAAATGAAGATGACAGGTATAGAGGACATCCGTACCCTTGTGTTTGTCTCTGACGGCACACGGGCACTGGCACGTGATGTAAAGACAGGCATCCAGGATAATGTTAACATCGAGATCATCTCTGGCCTGACAGAGGGTGAAGAGGTGATTGTCCAGCCTTTCAGTGCGATAAGCAAGAAACTGGCTGACTCCACATTGATTGAGGTGGTTGACAAAGAATCTCTCTTCAACCCCGACAAGAAGAAGAAGAAGAAGAAGAAGGAAGAGTAGGAACCGACTGCAGAAATGATACTGTGCATTGAGACAGCCACTTCGGTATGTTCCGCGGCATTGTGCGATCACAACAGTGTCGTTGGTGTCCGTGTTGCGGAGCAGGGACTGTCGCATGCGTCGCAGCTGACAGTGATAATCGGCGAATTGCTGGAAGAAGCCGCCGTCAAACCCCTGTCGCTCGAGGCGGTGGCAGTGAGCAAGGGCCCCGGATCATATACAGGCCTGAGGATAGGAGTGTCAGTGGCGAAGGGCATTGCATACGGTGCCGGAATACCGCTTATCGGCATCAACACCCTGACTGCAATGTGTCACGGTTACCTGGCCGTCAATCGGCCTGCGGAAAGGGATAAGACACTCCTGTGCCCTATGATTGACGCAAGACGCATGGAGGTCTATAATGCCCTTTTCACAGCAGAAGGCATTATGGTCAGGGAGACATCTGCTGACATTATCACCGAACAGTCATTCAGCTCCGAACTGGCATCCGGGAAGGTGATTTTCTTCGGCAACGGCGCAGCAAAATGCCGCGAAGTGATAACTGACCGTAACGCTATCTTTGATGATGATTTCCAGCTGTCGGCATCATATTTGCACATCCCGTCGGTAAGAGCACTGAGGGAAAGGCATTTTGAGGATACAGCTTATTTTGAACCTTACTATCTCAAGGAGTTCATTGCCACTGTCCCTAAAAAGCTGATCCCCTGAAGACTAATATCAAAGTATGAGAACATCATTTATTACCGGCATGATAATCCTCCTGACAGTACCGCATCTGCTGACTGCCCAGGCGCAGCCTTACATGCCTGGCGAAAAGGTGTCATACCAGATAAGATACGGCCCTGTGAACGGAGGTCTGGCATACCTGGAACTGAAAGAGGGATACTACAACGGTAAACAGGTATGGCATGCAGTTGTGTCAGGAAAGACAACCGGGCTTGCTGATGCAGTGTACAGGGTAAGAGACACATATGAGAGCTATATAGACCCGGAGACAGACCTGCCGGTCTTCTCGATCAGAAACATTTCTGAGGGAAAATACAGGAAATATAACGAAGTAAGCTTTGACCACGCCACCAGAAGTGACTCTGTGCTGCTTTTCAGCAACCTGTCGGGAAACCACACAGGACCAAGAGGAATACTGGACATAGTCTCAGGCTTTTACTGGTTCAGAAAATATCACCTCGCTGCAGCAGACTCGCTCGTACCCGGAGAAATCTTCAGCATGACCACATGGTTTGCAGATGAACTTTATCCTATCATACTGAAATACAGGGGCAAGGAAACTATAAGAGTCAATGGCAACAAGATAGCCTGCTACCGGTTTCACCCGGTAACGGAGGTGGGCCGTGTCTTCAAGACAGAAGAGGATATGGCAGTGTGGTTCACTGCCGATGAAAATTTTTTACCGGTTAAGATCCGTTTTGATATCTTTGTGGGGTCATTTATTGTGGATATGATAAGCTTCGAGGGGCTTAAGGAACCAATTACAATTAACTAACCAAGGATCAAGATTTTTTTATGGCTACAACAGCAGACTTCAGAAACGGGATGGTGATTGAATACAACAATGATCTATATACCATCGTTCAGTTTCAACATGTTAAACCTGGCAAAGGTCCGGCTTTCGTGCGTACGAAGCTCAAAAACGTAACAACGGGCAAGGTGCTTGAGAATACATTCAATTCGGGGGTGAAGGTCAATGTGGCGCGTGTTGAACGCCGGCCTCATCAGTACCTCTACAATGACGACATGGGATATCATCTCATGCACCAGGAGACATTCGAGCAGATAAGTGTTCCGGAATCAATGATAGAAAACAGTGACCTTCTCAAGGAGGGTGTGACTGTTGAGGTGGTTGTTCATGCCGACACGGAGAACGTTCTTCTTGTCGACCTTCCAATGAACGTGGTAATGGAGGTAACATACTCAGAACCCGGTCTCAGGGGCGACACTGCGACCAACACCCTCAAGCCGGCAACGGTAGAGTCGGGTGCAACAATCATGGTACCTCTCTTTGTCAATACCGGAGATAAGATACGCATCGATACGCGTGACCGCTCCTATATTGAAAGAGTCAAGGGCTGAGACACATATCATGAACGAGAGCAGGCTTCCGAAAGACAGACTTAAAATGTCGAAGTTCAAGCTCGACGCTCTGCTCGATATTACTCTTTCAATCAATGCCAACCTTCCGACAGGTGAACTCCTGAAGAAGTACGAGTCAATCCTGCGTGATGATCTTGGAATAGGGAAGATCCTTCTTTTCAAGCACAGTGAAAAGTGGGAGGTTTTGCTGAACTCAGGCTTTCCTGATTCATTACAGAAAACACTAAACGTCGAGCGTGACCTTCTCAGGTTTGAAGAGATCACCACCGCGGTTCCTGAACAGCCTTTTAAGGCAGTCGACGTAATCATACCCGTATTCAACAATAACATTCCCGTTGCCTACGTGCTTATAGGTGATTTAGATGAGGAGGGTGAGGGTATGAGCCCCGTGGTTAAACACCTGAATTTTATTCAGACCATCTCCAGCATCATCGTCGTTGCCATTGAAAACCTGAGGCTCTTCAACGAGAGCCTGAAGCAGGAGGCTATGAAGCGGGAGCTTGAGCTGGCAGCCCGCATGCAGACCATGCTCATTCCTGATAACAAGAAGCTTCAGGCTGACAACAGGATAAGCGTCCAGGGATTCTATAACCCCCATTATGAGGTCGGAGGTGACTATTATGACTTCCTCACTCTTTCAGAAGATGTTTCAGGATTTTGCATGGCAGACGTATCGGGCAAGGGGATATCAGCCGCGTTGCTGATGTCAAACTTCCAGGCCAGCCTCAGGGTACTCTTCACCGCTGAGGTAGACCTTGAGGATCTGCTCCGCAGACTGAACAGCGTGGTTGTTGTAAATTCATCCGGAGAACGTTTCATCACACTGTTCATTGCCAGGTTTAACCACACCACCCGCAGGCTTGAGTATGTGAATGCCGCCCATAACCCTCCGGTATTGATAGACCTGCAGTCGCTCACCCCGACACTGCTGAACCAGTCATGCGTGGGTGTCGGCATGCTTGACGAGATGCCTTCTGTGGGAAAGGAGTATATCACCATCACCCATCCTTCCAAGATCGTCTGTTACACTGACGGACTTTCGGAACTGAAAGATGAGAACGGAAATGACCTTGGCGCAACACCTGTTATCACACACTTTACCAATCGGGGTACCGCAGGTGATAACCTGATGGCGCTCATTGAAGATCTCGATATAAACACCAGCAATCCGAGACTCTTCGACGATGTGTCGATACTGGCAGTTGAGATACACTAACTCTGTTCTTCGCCCGGCGTAAGCTTCCGTTTTCTCTTCAGATCAAGCGCCACCAGCATCGCAATGAAACCCCACCACAGTGCGGCTATCTTGTCGCTGTCAAGGAAGCTGTTCATCATTGCATGGATCACATAAGTCAAGACACCAGTCAGGAGAGCAAGGGCAAAAAAGGCGTCTGCAGTGCGTTTTTCGCTGTACCATACCCTTATGCCTGTCACCACGGCAAACAGAGTGATCAGCATGAAGAGCAATGCACCGGGCAGACCCGACTCGCTCAGGGCACCGAGATATTCACTGTGAGCGTTTCCCGCATCGCCGAAGTCAGTGCTTATTATCGTTCTGTCGGCAGCCTCCTGGAAGGGGCCGTAGTTGAACTGGTAAGTCCCCGGACCCCAGCCTGCCACAGGTTTCTCAGCAAACATCTTCAGGGCCGATTTCCACCTGTTGATGCGCTCCAGGTTTGACTGGTCGGTAGAAATGTTTGACGATGAGCGCAGATGCTGCGCAAGGTCAGCTGACGAATCTTCAGTGGTGCTGTCCATCCTCTCCCAGATCCATCCCGCTGACAAAACCGTTGCGATCATAAGTACCACTGCAACAGATGAGAGAATCCTTGGTGGCAGGCGAAGCCAGAGTATCAGTGCGGCAGCAACGGCAGCAATGAGGCTCACCCAGGCAGCACGGCTGTATGAGAAGATAAACCCGGCAATGAATAAAAGTATCAGTGCTGAAAACACCATCCTGAGACCAGGGCCTGTGGCTTTGCGGAACAGCATGACAATCAGCGGGGGCAGAAGGAACGCCATCGAAGCCCCGAATGAGGTATGATCCCTGTAGAACGGGTAGCATGCCGAGTGGGCGAACTGCTGGTTAAGAAGACCGACGCTGCCCACCCTGATGAGAAAGAAGACGACAACCACAGAAAGGCCTGCCGAATAGGCTGTGATGTATTTGCGGCTGAAGGCATCGCTGCTGAAAAGCTGTGCAGCAATCAGGTAGAACCCTGCAATATACCAGAGGCGGTATGCCAGTGTCTTGAATGAGACACCCGGCATGGTCGATGTAAGCGAGGTCAGCACTGTCCATAACAGCCACAGGGCCACAACAACTGTCACCGGGTGGCGGAGCAGCCGCGGATTGAATTCGCGGGTGACAACAAGCTTGAAGATCGTGATGAGAAGCATCATTGCCAGGACCGGTTCCGTGGGAACTGACAGGTCAAAGGCTGTGGCTTCGTACAGGTAGCTGATCTGTATAGAGAGGGGCGTGAGAAAGAGAGTAAGCAGCAACAGTCTCTCAAGCGAGAGCAGAGCCAGCAAAACCACGGCCAGCGCTGCAGGTATCATCCATATCAGTGATTCAATGCCGATCATCACTCCGCTGCAGCTTCACTCCCCCGGCCACAAAGAGTATGAGTGCTGCCAGCACAAGCGCTGAGGCCGTGCTCACAATGACCATGATGCTTCTGCGGGGATAGGCCTTTTTCTCTGCCACTACTGCCCGGTCAACCACCAAGGTATAAGGCATGTTCTGCTGGCTCAGTGCCAGAGCCTCAAGGTAGCGCCCCCGTATCAGCCCCAGGAATTCCGTCTCAGTCTCAAGAGTGGAATAAATCCTGAGTGATGCTGGGCCCTCTTCCATCCTGAGAGAATCTTCATACTGTCTCACAAGCTCAAGCTGCAGGTCATAGCTCCTTCCCAGTTCGCTCAGCATGCCCGAGGCAGCATTGCGCTGCAGCTTGTTGAAAATGGTATCAGCCCTGGCAGCAATATCATTGGCCATTGCACAGGCCAGCTCCCTGTCACGGTCCCTTACACTTATCAGGACCGAACCGAAGGTGGTCCTGGATGAACGTATATACTTGTCCATCTTCTCCTCAATAAGAGTATTCGGATACTTGTGTGACGGTTTGATCCCGTAGTGACCGGCAAGGTCATACCTCTCCTTCAGATAATCTCTTACCTGCTCGCTGCGGATAACCTGGAGCAGTTTCTCGGTGGCGTCATCATCTCCGAAAAGGGCAGCCTCTGAAGAGGCATCGCCCAGCATAGTGCGCACCTCGGTGATGTTAGACGAAGGATAGAGTATCACTTCAGACTCAAAGAGCGGCTTTATCAGCAAAGAGATACCCGCAGAAAGCAGGGCAGCAGCAAAGCCTGTTATCACGAAGACTCCGAAGTGCCTGATGACGAAATTGACCAGGTCAGTTGAGTCAGGTTTGAATTCCGCTCTGATATTTTTCATCATCTTTTCTTCAATTATGCTCCTGTCACCCTGACGAGGAAATAGCTTCTCTTTCCTTTCTGGATGAGCAGATATTTGTTATTCAGAAGTTTGTCAGCCGTTATCATCATGTCGGCATTTTCAGCCTTCTCCTTGTTAAGACTCACTCCCCCGCCCTGCACCAGCCGTCTCAACTCGCCCTTCGATTCTGCAATCTTCGTATGCACCGAGCACAGATCAGAGAAGCTGACTCCCTGTTCAAGTATGGCCACAGGCACGTCGAACATAGGTACCCCCTCAAAGACTGACAGGAAGGTAGCCTCGTCCATCTTACGGAGCTGATCAGTGGTTCCTTTGCCGAACAATATCTGTGACGCCTCCACTGCGGCATCATAATCCTCGCGCGAGTGAGCCATGACTGTCACCTCCTCTGCAAGACGCTTCTGGAGAATACGAAGATGGGGCTCCGCCCTGTGCCTTGTCACCAGGTCATCGATCTCCTGCCTGTCAAGCATGGTAAATATCTTTATGAACTTCTCTGCGTCATCATCGGCCACGTTCAGCCAGAACTGGTAGAACTGGTAAACGGTCGTCTTTGAAGTATCAAGCCAGACATTGCCCGTCTCGGTCTTCCCGAACTTCTGCCCGTCGCTCTTGGTTATCAGCGGGCAGGTCATGGCATATGCCTCCCCGCCTCTTTTTCTCCTGATGAGCTCTGTTCCCGTCACGATGTTTCCCCACTGGTCAGATCCGCCCATCTGCAGCCTGCATCCGTGCCTGTCGAAGAGAAAAAGAAAATCGGTACCCTGAACCAGCTGGTACGAGAACTCCGTGAATGACATCCCCTGTCCGGTGTCCGAGTCTATCCTCTTCCTGACCGAGTCTTTGGCCATCATGTAGTTGACCGTGATGTGTTTTCCTATCTCCCTGATGAATTCAAGGAATGAGTATTCCTTCATCCAGTCGTAGTTATTCACCATTATTGCCCTGTTGGGGGCGGAGGAGTTGAAGTCGAGGAATTTTTCAAACTGCCTCTTCATCCCCTCCTGGTTGAGACGGAGGGTCTCTTCGCTAAGGAGGTTTCTCTCCTCCGATTTACCTGAAGGATCGCCTATCATTCCGGTGGCACCGCCAATGAGGACGATTGGGGTGTGTCCGGCATTCTGAAAATGCCTGAGCATCATTACTTGCACGAGGTGGCCTATATGAAGCGAGTCAGCGGTTGGGTCAAATCCCACATATGCTGAACTCTTTTCTTTCAGCAACAATTCCTCTGTCCCGGGCATGATGTCATGTATCATTCCCCGCCATCTCAGCTCTTCAACAAAATTCATCATCAGCAACCTGAGTTTAAGTGTCGCAAAGATATCAAAACAGCTCAGATGGTCACATCGGACGGCTTCTTTTTATGGCGGTTGAAGCTGTCAATAAGATCTCCCCCCTCCACTATCGGGAAGATGGCCGGCACAAGGTCGGCAATCGGATTATAGAGAACTGATCCGGAGATTGTGGCTGAGGGCAGGAAGTGCCTCTTCTGGTCAATGGTATTCAGGAAAACAAAGAGCACGCTCAGTATCAGGGCTGTCTTCAGCACTCCGAAGACGGCGCCGAGGCTCTTGACGATAAAGCCCAGCGAAACGGCCTTCATCAGCGAGTCGATTATCTTACCCAGAAGGTAAATGGCAATAACGATCATCGAGAAGGTGATGGCAAAGGCCACTATACCCGTCCAGGATGCCTGCATGTCAAACCATCCCGAGAGCTTGTCAGCCGTCCATCCTGAAAAGTGTATGGCTCCCCAGATACCCAGTACCAGGGCGGCCAGCCCGGCAATCTCTACTATCAGGCCATCAATAAAACCCTGTATCAGTCCGAATGCCAGCAGGGCAATTATGACAAAGTCGATCCAGTTCATTGGTCAGTTCGTTTTAGAGGATGAAGGTAGGAAAAGGGAAGGCAAGAGGCAATAGCCCGGGAGGCAGTAGGCAGCAGGCAGCAGGCAGTAGTTGTAAACCATTGATTAACTGAGGACTGCCGACTGAGGACTGAAATGTATCTCCGGGGCAGAGTATAATCGGCAGAAGATTAACGGGTAGAAATTTCGCATAAGGAAGTGAACCAATGACTAAATTTGAATTGTTATATGGGAAAAAGGATTGAATAATGGATGTGATTGTCATTTTCGACGTTGGGAAGAGCAGCAAGAGGCTCCTCCTTTATGACTTCGGTCTTCATGTGGTGCATCATGAAGAGAAGCATTTCGATGACATTAATGATCCCG
>JAKEGI010000203.1 GCA_022615595.1 Bacteroidales bacterium
CTGTTTTTCCTGAGCGGAGACTGTCCCTGCCGCTAGGAAAAGAGCTGTTGTCATTGCTGCTGCTGTTACAAATATTTTTCCCATTCCAATCATGCTTTAAAGATTTATGTAACAAAAGTAGTTCATAAAAACAGTACTGTGGTTAAAGTCAGGTTAAATCGGGTTAACAAAAAGTTAAAACGATGAGAGGGCATCTTTATATATGTAATTTTGTGTCATGAATAAAAGGAAATTCATAGGGCTTATACTCTTAATGGTCATATCACTTGGTGGGATCATATGGGTCCAGGTGACCTGGATAGGTAATGCCATCAAGGTCAGAAATGATCAGTTTGACTTTTTTGTGATCAACAGCCTGCGTAACACTGCCAGGTCACTGGAGTCATCGCGCCGCATGAACTTCCTAAACGAGATGCTTGTCAACGGGTACCCTGTATCACCACAGTTGCAGCATCAGGGCAACATGCAGGGCAGCTTTTCCGGAAGCCTCACCATTGAAAGTTCTTCTGCCTCGGACCAGGATTCTGTTGAGATCGTCGTTGCCACAAACAACAATCCGCCTGTCAGAATGAAGGTCGCACGTGATGCGGCCGGCGCTACAGTACAGCAGGAGGTGGTAATAGGGTCGGATGAGTATAGACAATGGATGCAACGCAGGGCTGGAGAGTTTCAGTCGATGAGCAACCAGCTTATCACGGAGATGTTTGTATGGGAGAAGGAGCTTGCAATTGACAGGGAAGAATTGAACCGGACACTGAAGAGCGAGCTTATGGCTTCAGGGATTGAGACACCGTTCGAGTTTGCCGTCATCAGGGGTGATACTCTTTCCGATGGCATATGGTCAAAGGTTAAAGAGAAAGAGTTTAAGAGCAGTCCTTACCAGGTCACCCTCTTTTCGGAGGGGTTACTGAGGAAAGGTGAGACTGTTGCCGTAGTCTTTCCCAACAAGACAAACTATGTGCTTGGTTCAATTGCACTTATACTCGGAGGGTCGGGGCTTTTCTCACTGATCATACTTTCGACGTTTGCGCTCAGTCTATGGTTCATAATATCACAGAAGAAGATCTCTGAAATGAAATCAGACTTCATCAACAACATGACACATGAGTTCAAGACGCCTATCGCCACAATCTCTCTTGCCGCTGACACCATCACAAACAACAAGGTAATTTCTGACGAGGAAAAGGTAAGGCACTTCGCCGGAATGATCAAAAAGGAAAATGCCCGCATGAACCGGCAGGTCGAATCTATTCTTCAGATCGCTACCCTTGACAAGCATGAGGTGGAGTTCGATTTCAGCGAGACAGACATGCACAACGTTATTATCAGGGCTATTGAAACGGTTGAGATACAGGTGACTGAAAGGGGGGGAGTTATCAGGCGGCATCTCGATGCTGAAAGGAGCATTATCGCAGGTGATGCAGAGCACCTTCGCAATGTTATACACAATCTCCTTGACAATGCCAACAAGTATTCCGAAAATACTCCTGAGATTACCGTTCTTACCTCTTCCGATGACAGGGGCGTCATAATTGTTGTTGAAGATAAGGGTAAGGGCATGACACGGGCGGTTCAGAACCGCGTCTTCGAGAGATTCTACCGCGAGACCACCGGCAATATACACAATGTTAAAGGTTTCGGCCTGGGTCTGAATTATGCCAAGGCCATAACTGAAGCCCATGGTGGTAACATATCTGTAGAGAGCGAACCGGGAAAGGGCAGCCGGTTCTCACTGTTTTTACCATTTAACGGGAATGCACGGGCATGAACAAGAAGATTGCAAGGATTTTTCTGGTTGAGGATGACCTGAGCTTCGGGTCGGTATTGAAGTCTTACCTTGAGATAAATGACTTCAGCGTGGATCTCGTCGATGACGGTAAGATGGCAGTAGATGTGTTCCGCAGGGGCGTATATGACCTCTGTATTCTTGATGTGATGCTTCCTCACGTCGACGGATTCACAATAGCCTCTGAGGTAAGAAGTATGAACTCGGTTATCCCTATTGTTTTCCTGACAGCCAAGAAGCTGAAGGAGGATCTGCTCAGGGGATACGGTGTCGGAGCAGATGATTACATCACAAAGCCTTTTGATACTGACATTTTGCTTTGCAAGATAAAAGCTATCATCTCGCGCAGGGATATTCAGGATGGTTCAAAGGACATATACGAGATCGGTAAATTCATATTCAACGCCAAACTGAGGACGCTGTCGATCGGTAACATAGAAAGGAAGCTGTCGCCAAAGGAGGGACAGTTGCTTGAGATGCTTGCCATGGCACCCAATTCACTCGTGAGCCGTGAGGCTGCCCTGAAGAAGATATGGGGTGCTGACGATTACTTCACGGCCAGGAGCATGGATGTATATGTTACAAAGCTCAGGAGGTATCTAGGTGATGACCCGCAGATAGCTCTGAAGAATATACACGGGAGCGGGTTTCAGCTGGTAGTGGGGGAGTAGCAGGCAAGGAGCAAGGAGGTTAAGGTTAAGGTTGAGGTTGAGGGGTGATGTAAAATTGTTATTTTCTCCTCCTGAGTCAGGAGGAGTACCCCGACGCAGGAGGGGGGAGGTGGTCTGGTTCTGGTATAAATTAAAATAGAAAAATCAGATGGCAAATAAGAGCTTAACAGACCACCCCCGTCCCGATTCATCGGGACGGACCCCTCCTCACTGAGGAGGGGAAAGGTTTTTTTTAACTTTCCCTCCTAAGATAATCTGAAGACCGTCTGCTGATTCAGGATTCCAGATTGGATTTCGTGAAGTGCAGAGGCATTAACGACTCACAGTTTTTAAGCTCAATTATCTTGTCTTTACCAGTGAGAATCACTTTTATCTCACTTCCCTGGCGTTTCTCCTCCTCAAGCAGCATCTGGCGACAGTTGCCGCACGGTGGCACCGGCTCACGCGTGAGTTTCCCTCCCGAAAGAGCTGCAATGGCTATTGCAACAGATTTCTTACCTGGGTAGTTGGATATTGCATATGAAAGTACCGTCTTCTCCGCACAGCTTCCTGAGGGATAGGCAGCATTCTCGACGTTGGCTCCCCTGATAACACTGCCATCGTTAAAAAGCATCGCTGCTCCGACCATGAAACGTGAATAGGGAGCGTAGGCACCGGAGGCTGCAGCAACAGCTTCACTGACAAGCATCTGCTCATCTTCAGGCAGATCATGCAGATCCGGATATTCCCTGTATGTCATCTTTATTTCTATCTCTTTCATAGTAGAGTGACATGGATTTTGGAGGAATAAAAGTAATAAAATTTTTTCCCGGGGAAGAGAAGTTGCCGACGGTTGAGACATTTTTATACTTTTGCCAAAACCTTTTTGATGAGAGACACTCTGAAATATATATTTCCTGTTCTACTGTTAATACTGTATTCCTGCGGCTCATCCCGCAAATCGGCAACACCACAAGTGACACCGTCTGGTCTGCCTTCATATGCTGTTGACTATGTTAACAAATACAGTGCTATGGCTGTCATCGAGATGCAGCGTACCGGTATACCTGCCAGCATAACCCTGGCACAGGGCATGCTTGAGTCAGACTACGGACGCAGTTATCTTGCCAGAAAGGCCAATAACCATTTCGGGATCAAGTGTCATAGCACCTGGCAGGGCGAAAGGGCTTATAAGGATGATGACAGGAAGAACGAGTGCTTCAGGAGCTACAGTAATGTCAAGGATTCATACAAAGACCATTCTGATTTTCTTGTTACCGGATCGCGATATAAGGATCTTTTCAGGCTCAGCAGCACTGATTACAAGGGCTGGGCTCACGGGCTGAAGAAGGCAGGTTATGCCACCGACCCTGACTATGCCTCACTTCTCATACGTAAGATAGATGAGTACGGGCTACACGCATTCGACGCGGGCATTAAAAAGAGTGAACAGAAAGAAATAACCGCACCTGCTGAAGTAAAACCACAGGCTGTTGAGTCACAGCCTGCTGCCTCTCTTAAGCCGGCTGAGGTCATTTCACTTGGTACAGGCCGGACAGGTGTCAACAACGAAGTTAAGTATGTGGTTGTGCGTGAGGGCGACACGTTCAGCTCACTGGCAGCTGAGTTTCAGCTCCTGGCCTGGGAGTTAAGCCGTTTCAATGATCTCCCGTCAGGCACTGCTCTGCAGCCGGGTCAGATCATCTTCCTTGAGCCAAAGCGAACAAAGGCGGCTGAAGGGAATTCCATACATCTTGTCCGGTCGGGTGAGACAATGCACCTCATCTCCCAGCAGTATGCTATAAAACTTAATTCATTGTATAAGATGAATCTTATGGATAAGGGTAAGGAATGTACGGCTGGCCAGAAGGTCAGGATCAGATAGCTGAAAATCTTCAGGCAATGGTCCATCCTCTCAGGTCATACCCCCTGAGGAACTCCGATGATGTCATCCTTTTCCTCCCCTCAGGCTGCAGAGAGAGTATCTCCACTGCACCGGACCTGCATGAGATAATGAGCTTTGTCTTTTCACCGGTTATAATAGTCCCGGGCACCGGTCCGGAAGCCTCCGCTATCCGGCTTTCAAACAGCTTTATTCGTACTGTCTTCTTTTCTGAAACAAGCGTTGTCACTGCTCCCGGCCAGGGTGACAGCCCCCTGATCTTGTTGTGCACCCTTACGGCTGTGTCGTTCCAGTTGATAACAGTGTCGGAAGGGAATATCTTAGGTGCCCTGGGAGGATTAGAGCCGGCTTCAACTATCTGCTTAACAGGCTTAAGATTCTTTCTTGTCAGTCCGATGACAGTCTCTTTCACGAGATCAGCACCGAGCAGCATTAGCCGGTCATGGAGAGTGCCGGCGTTATCTTCAGGGAGGATATCTGTCTCTTTCTTCAGCAGTATTTTACCTGTGTCTATATCGTTATCAATCAGGAATGTTGTGACGCCGGTACGTGTCTCGCCGTTGATGATGGCATGGTTGATGGGGGCAGCGCCGCGGTAGAGAGGCAGGAGTGAGGCATGCAGGTTGAAGGTTCCCAGTGGCGGCATGCTCCATACCTCTGGAGGGAGCATGCGGAAGGCAACCACGACGAACATGTCAGTATTCAGTTCACTTATATTTTTTAAAAACGCAGTATCCCGCAGCTTCTCCGGCTGTAAGAGAGGGAGTCCGTTCTCAAGGGCATATTCTTTCACAGGGGTCCGGGTGATCTTCCGGCCGCGTCCGGCAGGCTTATCGGGTGCAGTGACAACAGCAGCTATCGTATAGCCTCCTTCATGCAGTGCACGCAGGCTGGCCACAGCAAATTCAGGTGTACCCATGAATACTATAGTTGGCTTATTATCAGTCATCTTCACCCTTGATTGGCGTCTTATAACAGACAAGGCTGTGACCCATCTTCGAGGCTTTGGTCTCGAGGTAGAAGGAGTTGAAGGGGTTGGGAGGAATGACAAGAGGTATTACCTCCACAATTGAGATGCCGTATCCTTCGAGGCCGGCTCTCTTCACCGGGTTGTTTGAAATTAGTCTCACCTTGCCCAGCCCTATTCCGCGCATGATGTTCGCCCCTATGCCATAGTCGCGTTCATCTTCACGAAAGCCAAGTTCTATGTTTGCCTCAACAGTGTCACGCCCCTGTTCCTGCAGTTTATAGGTCCGGATCTTGTTCAGCAGACCTATGCCGCGTCCTTCCTGACTGAGGTAGATTATGGCTCCCTTGCCGGCCTCGTTGACCATCTGCATGGCTTTATGCAGCTGCGGGCCGCAGTCGCATCGCTGTGATCCGAAAATATCCCCGGTGAAGCATGAGGAGTGTACCCTTACCAGAACAGGCTCATCCTTCGTCCATGTGCCTTTTACCAGTGCGGCGTGCTCGAGGCCGTTGCTTACCTGCCTGAAGGGGATGAAGTCAAAATCGCCATGCTCTGTCGGCAGCTTCACCTGTTCACCCATCTCAACTATTGATTCGATTCCCAGTCTGTATCTGATAAGGTCTTTTATAGTAATTATCTTGATGCCAAACCGTTTTGAAATCTCAAGCAGGTCAGGCAGCCGGGCCATGGTGCCGTCCTCGTTCATTATCTCAACCAGGACGCCTCCCGGATGCAGTCCGGCAAGCCTGGTGATGTCGACTGCTGCCTCGGTGTGGCCTGCCCTGCGCAGGACTCCCTTTGAGCGTGCCCTGAGCGGGAATATATGTCCGGGTCTTCCAAGCTGTGATGGTTTAGTCGACGGGTCGACAAGAGCCTTTATGGTCTGAGCCCTGTCGCGTGCAGATATGCCTGTGGTCGTCTGCGGTCCAAGCAGATCGACTGAGACGGTGAAGGCTGTCTCATGAAGAGAGGTGTTATGACCCACCATCATCTGCAGGTCAAGCTCGTCGCATCGCTCCTCCGGAAGAGGGACACATATAAGTCCTCTGCCGTGTGTGGCCATGAAATTTACAATCTCAGGTGTTATCAGCTCAGCGGCACAGATGAAGTCGCCCTCGTTCTCCCTGTCCTCATCATCAACGACAATGACTATCCTGCCCTCCCTTATCTCCTCGATTGCCTCGTTGATGGTGTTTATTCTGGCTTTCTCTGTCATCTCAATCGCGTTTGGTGGGTTCCCATATACCATTTTTAATCCCCTTTACTGCCTTTAAAAACCCCTGTATCAGTGCTGCATTCATCATTATAAACTGCGTCACATATCGCAGGTATAACATTTTACGCCCCTGTTCGTTCAGTGCCAGGTCAAGCGCCGACAAAAGTAGGAAAATTAACTGAAGGGCTAACAGACAAAAATAGAAAGCGGAGCTTGCCGAAAGAATGACTGTTGTCATAAAAACCAGCAGTAGAAAAAGCGGTGAAAACCATCTGAGCACCTTATGCGAGAAAAATGAAAATGAGACCTTTATATTACGTGACGGGAATGGCCCGAACCGGAAGAGGTTCTGGTATGATCCTGCCGCGATCCTGACTCTGCGTTTGTACTGCCTGGCAAGGTCTGACTGTGTGTCCTCGGTGACAGTTGCGGATGGGATATTTCTGACAGCATATTCTTTTTTTACCACTGCCAGGCCGACATAGAGGTCATCCACCAGGGTGTTCTCAGGTATGATTGGAAACAGGTCACGCCTGATGGCGTAGCATCCTCCATAGGGTCCGGTCATTGTACCCCAGACCGTTGCTTCAGCATTCTTCAATGCAGATTCAAACCTGCCGTAGAAGTTTTCCTGACTCGCAACGCCCTTTGCTGATGAGGGTGCGGGTGTAACGGAGGCATCGCACAATCCGGTGCCCGCGAAGGAGATTCCCTCTGCCAGCAGTCTGACAGTGTCTGTTGAAAAGATAACATTTGCATCAGTTATGATGAGAATGTCGCCCACAGCAATACCAGCGAGATCATTTAGCATGGCAGCCTTACCTCTTCTTGTCCCGCTTCTGTGGAGCCTGACCCTGTTAACGTCAGCAGCAAAGGATTTTACTATGTCATCGGTAGAGTCGTCTGAAGCATCAGATCCGACAAGTATTTCAACCAATTCAGCCGGGTAGTCTGATAAAAGAAGACTGGTCAGTTTCGTCCTGAGCACCTTCTCTTCATTGCAGGCCGGTATCAGAACTGAGACAGATCGATGGGCAGGAGCAGAGTTATCCTGTTGTTCCATGCTCCTGGCTGTCCCCGCTTGCCGGTTTCTTATGCCCGGTGTGCTGATTGCTGCCAGTGTGAACACAAGTGCTGGATAAAGAATGTAGCTCCATCCCAGCAACATGGCAGCAATAAAAAGCACCATTTCAGCGGCCATGGCAAAGTGTTCCGTAAAATTTCAGCATTAATTCTGTCTGAACAATGTTATTGTACCTCCTCCTGACAAGCTCCCTTGCAGCCTCTCCTGTCGTTCTCCTGGTCTCGGGGCTATCGAGTGCCTGTGTGAGTGCATTGCAAAATGAAACAGCATCTCTCGCAATAAAAAGTTCCTTTCCGCTGGTCACAGGCAGTCCTGTCGCAGCGACAGGGGTCACCACCACTGTTTTGCCGAGGCTCATCGCCTCGATGATCTTTATTCGCAGTCCGCTGCCTGCGAAGAGCGGAGCTATAAGCACTGTCATCGACTCCATGAATGTACGGGCATTATCAACCTCCCCCATAAAGATGACATTGGGGACGCTCATTTGCACGGCTGTCTCGTCTGAAGCGCCACGGCCTGCGATGAAGAGCCTCGCATCTGCATGGCTTCTGATTACCTGGGGCCACACAGCCTTCATAAACCATCTGAGTCCGTCAATGTTGGGTTCCCAGTTCAGTGCCCCTATGAATCCCACATTCATTTCATCGGGCGGGTATTCCTTTATCATGTCTGTGACCTCCGCGCCAGTCTCTGACAGCATGACCGGGTTGCCGGAAGAGACAGACCGGAACCAATGGAAGTCAGGTTCGCTTATTGGCACGATAGCATCAAATACTCTGGCAGATGCAAGTTCCTTCTTCCTTATTCTCCGGGAGAGATTCTTCAGGTAGGC
>JAKEGI010000019.1 GCA_022615595.1 Bacteroidales bacterium
CTGTTGAAGCTGTCAAGGAGGTCACCTCCCTCCAGTATCGGAAAGATTGATGGCACGAGGTCGGCTATAGGGTTGTAGAGATATGAGTTGCTGATGGTGTTTGAAGGAAGGAAGCTCTTCTTCTCATTGATGGTATTGAGGAAGACGAAGAGTACGCTCAATATCAGTGCTGTCTTGAGGAGGCCGAAGATGGCGCCCAGGACTCTTACGACGAAGCCCAGGGCGACGGCCTTCATCACCGTGTCTATCAGACGGCCCATAAGGTTCACGGCGACGACGATAATTCCAAAAGTAACGGCAAAGGCTATTATGCCAAGCCACTGGGTCTGCATATCGAACCATCCTGACATTTTGGAGGCAGTCCAGCCCGAGAAATGTATGGCGCCCCAGACACCGAGGATCAGTGCAGCCAGCTCGGCCAGCTCGATTATCAGTCCGTCCATATAACCCTTGATCAGTCCGAAACCGAGGAGAGCGATGATTAAGAAGTCAATCCAGTTCATTGGTCAGTATGTTTAAGAGGATGAAGGTAGGAAATGCATAGGCACAAGGCAATAGGCCATATCAATTATCGCCAGGGCCTAGATATTCAGTCCCAGGCTTCTCAGCTCATCGCGAAGTTGTTCTGAAGTGAGGAAGTGAATCGCATGAAACCCCAGCTCAGCGGCAGCATCAGCATTATGTTTGTTGTCGTCAATGTATACTGATTCGGTCGGATTGATGTTATACCTCTCCATAAGAACCCTGTATATGGCATGATCAGGTTTAAGCAGTTTTTCATATCCTGACACCACGATGCCGTCAAACATCTTCATGAATCCATAACGCTCCAGCGCAACCGGAAAAGCTTCGTGCGACCAGTTTGTGAGCGCATAGAGGGGCATTCCGTCCGATTTAAGCTTAGTAAGTATCTCGGCCGACCCTTTTATCTCATCGCCGAGCATCTCCTCCCAGCGACCGTAATACAGGGCTATTTTATCGCTTAAATGCGGGTGCAGGGCAGAAAGCTCGGCAGTGGCTTCGCTGAATGTCTTTCCCCCGTCCTGCTGAAGGTTCCATTCATAGGTGCAGATCTCTGAGAGAAACCACTCCATCTCCTGCTCATCATCAAACACTTTTCTGTAGAGGTGCCTCGGGTTCCAGTCTATAAGCACACCGCCAAGGTCAAAAACAATAGATTTTATCTTGCTCACAATCAATAATATATATTATTTAACGGTTACCGCACCACTTGCCCTGAATGCGCCTGCAGCTTCTGCCGGAAGCTTCCAGTTATTGTCGAAGGTGCCCTGTACAATGGCATTATCAGGTGTCTCTTTGAAAAGAATGAAATCAGGGTATTTCCTCAGCCTTTCAACTTTGGAGCCCATAAAGGCATAGCCGCTCTGTTCCGGGATGCCCTGGTAGCCTGCTGTGCCGCGAGCATAGGGTGCCGCTGCAATATAATCAACCGGTTTGAAGTCCGGCCAGTACCGTGTTGCCTCGACATCATTTTCGAAAGATACCGTCCCCGGCCTGACAAAGTCATATCCCTGTGCATTGCCCACGCCGAAGAGGCGTCGCATGCCCAGCCTGTGGTTCGACCATGCCCCGTGAAGAAAGACAACAAGAGGATAGGCCCTCGACTCATCAAAATTGTCAGGTATGTATACCGAATATGGCTGATCGGTGTCGTCAACCGTCGAGAAGAAAGAGAGATCCTGCGGACCCGGCTTCAGCCGCTGCGACTGACTCTCCTCTGCAGTAAATGCCATCAAGGCTGCCAACGCAATTATAATCCGGAATATCGTTCTGTAACGTTTCATTTCCTCTGCTTTTTTAGGGGCCTTAAATTAATACTGTTTTTCTATATTCCGCAAAAACGGTCAGAGAGGTGTAACCCCCTTGACGAGTATTATATTCCCGTATTTTGCCGTCTCGCCGGTCATGACCACGGCAAAGGCTTTCTTCGTTCGGTCATAAAATGCAAAGCGGTCGATGCGCTTTATCTGCGGAACAGGAGTGCCTGTCTTAGAAATGCTCATCAGATACGAAGCTTCGACTGCAGGATCAGGAGTGTCACCTGCAACAGGCTCCATCATGACGAGGGGGTGCGGGACATATGAGTCGAGCTCGAAAAGAGGAAGTATGGCTTCCAGAAGATCGGCGACACGGAGGCCGTCGGCCCTGACTATTGTCCTGTTAAGACTCTCGCCGGGGAAGTGGGCATCGGCCAGTACGAGCTCATCACCATGACCCATGCGTGCCATTACCTCAAGCAGCTGCGGTGATATCAGAGGAGAAATACCTTTTAACATAATTTGTTTTTTTGTTGCAGTTAAATTAGTTTATTCCGATGAAACATTAAAATGATTTAATACTTGAGATCAACAATTCCCAAAAGTGGAGGTTATTACAATAATATGTACATTTAATCAGCATATACACAAGAAGTTTATCTGTAGGCAAACATATCGGAAAGATGAAATGTAAAATTTGCAGTAACCCGGAGGGGCATAAGGTTTACGAAGTTAAGGAGATGCAGTTCGGGCTGAGGGAGAGGTTCACTTATTTCCAGTGCTCGAAGTGTGAGTCTCTGCAGATTGCAGAAGTGCCTGAAGATATGTCAGCATACTACCCCTTGAATTATTACAGTTTCCTCTCATCTTCTCCTGATAAATCACAAAATCCGCTCATCCGGCTGATTAAGAATCACAGGAACAGGTATGCTGTCTTTAATAAAGGATTGTCGGGTAAATTCATTTACAAATTTTTACCTGCCGGCAAGCTCCGGATGTTATCGCGGATCAGCCTGACAAAGGAGAGTTCCATATTGGATGCCGGATGCGGAAGCGGCGCCATACTTTATGATCTTAAGGAGCTCGGTTTTAAGAATCTGCTCGGGATCGATCCATACATCAATGAGGATTTGGTATACAGGAACGGATTGAAGATTCTTAAAAAGTACATCCATGAAATTGATGGCAAATGGGACGTCATAATGTTTCATCATTCCTTTGAGCATATCCCCGACCCTCTGGAGACTATGCAGTCAGTTTCAGGGTTACTGGCTGAAGGAGGCGTATGCCTGATCAGGATTCCAACGGTATCATCCTATGCCTGGGAACATTACAGGGAGAACTGGGTTCAGTTGGATGCCCCAAGGCATTTCTTCCTCCATTCTGTAAAAAGCATTGAGCTTCTTGCAGAAAAAGCTGGTCTCGCTGTAGATATGATTGTATATGACTCAAACGAGTTTCAGTTTTGGGGTAGCGAGCAATATATGAGGGATGTCCCATTATACAATCCTAAATACCAGTCATTTGGCCCTTCCCGATCATTATTCTCAGCCAAAGAGATGTCACGATTCAGGCAAAAGGCGACGGAACTGAATCAGAAGAATGAGGGAGATGCATGCGCATTCTTTTTACGAAAGAAGTAATATTGACAGAGTCTTCACCTGACGTGTCTGTTTAAACTTCTGTCACCCTTGCAGGGCTCCGGTTAACTTCCTTTGCCTGCCCCCGGCTCACGCCGGGGGTTATGCATCTTTCGTCACTTCGTGACGATGCTCCTGCGGAGCTTGCAGCACCTGCCGGCGCTGTCAGTGAGGTCATCTGACTGATATGCACAGCTACAGCCCGTAAGGGCGACAGGTGCATAACCGCGGGTGGAATCCGTCACTGACGGATGGAACCCGTGGTAGGAGTGAAAAAACTAACCTATAAGCCCTGCAAGGGTGACATATGACTTGAGGAGATAGATCAGCAGAAGGGCAATCTGAATCTTATGTCACCCTTTCAGGGCTCCATTCATCTCCCTGCACCTGCCCCCGGCTCACGCCGGGGGTTATGCA
>JAKEGI010000204.1 GCA_022615595.1 Bacteroidales bacterium
GAGCGGCGAGCACGGTGACGGGCGACTCAGAGGTGAGTTTATACCCCTGATAATAGGAGATCATAACTATAACTTAAACAAGGAATTAAAGAGGGCGTTTGATCCCGGAGAAATCCTGAATCCCGGAAAAATTGTCAACACGCCTCCGATGGATACCTCTCTGAGATATATACCCGGTCAGGCTACGCCTGTGCCTCAGACATGGTATGATTTCTCGGCAGAGGGCGGCATTGTCAGAGCTGCTGAAAAATGCAACGGATCGGGTGACTGCCGCAAGAGCAGCCTTATAGGAGGAACAATGTGCCCCACCTATATGGCAACAGGCGATGAACGCCTTACCACCAGGGCCAGAGCCAATATCTTCCGGGAGATGTTTCATGGCGGCACCGGGGATCCGTGGGACAGCAGGGAGATTTATGACATCCTTGACCTCTGTCTCGCATGCAAAGGGTGCCGCAGCGAGTGTCCCTCAGGTGTCGATATCGCCAAAATGAAGTCTGAGTTCCTGCAGCACTATAACGACCTTCACCGGCCGTCACTGAGGAGTGTGCTAATCGCCTCCCTCCCACACATCAACAGCCTCTTCTCATCAATACCGGGACTATTCAATTTTTTTGCGTCAAACAAGATAACGTCTCTTATTATCAAGAGATTAACTGGATTTGCCGCAGCCCGGAGCATACCGCCCCTGGCTCCGATGACCTTCAGACGATGGCTTGACCGCAATCTTGAAACCTGCAACCCTGAGCATCCGGTTGGTCAGCTGTGGCTCTTCATTGACGAGTTCACAGACCATAATGATACAAATGTAGGCATTACCGCTGTCAGACTGCTCACCTCACTTGGTTACAGGGTGCTGACTGTCAGCCATAATCCGAGTGCAAGGACCTATATTTCCAAAGGATTCCTGCGGAAAGCAAGAAAACTTATCATCAGCAATATTGAGACTTTTACTCCTCTTGTGGATGATGACACTCCGCTTGTGGGACTGGAGCCTTCCTCCATACTCGGATTCAGGGATGAGTATCCTGACCTGGCAGGTGAAAGACACCGTGAAAAAGCGATGAATATAGCTAAGAACGTCCTGTTGTTCGAGGAGTTTATTGTCAGGGAGTTTCGGAAGGGAAACATCAAAGCGGAAATGTTTACGGAAAGAAACTCAGAAGTGCTTGTTCACGTCCACTGCCAGCAGAAAGCCATTGCAAGCTCCGCCTCTGTGACAGAAGCGCTCGGAA
This sequence comes from Bacteroidales bacterium, assembly GCA_022615595.1. Taxonomy (GTDB): domain Bacteria; phylum Bacteroidota; class Bacteroidia; order Bacteroidales; family VadinHA17; genus SR-FBR-E99. Next base: position 1,236 of record JAKEGI010000204.1, read on the forward strand.
TACCGTCCGGCTTTAAAGTGAGAGAAATTCCTTCAGGCTGCTGCGGCATGGCAGGTGCTTTCGGGTATGAGAAGGAACATTTTGACCTCTCGATGAAGATTGGCGAAATGGTACTCTTCCCCGAGGTGAGAACTGCATCGGATGCAACTCTACTGTCAGCTCCGGGAACAAGTTGCAGGCATCATATAAAGGATGGAACGGGACGGAGTACGAAACATCCGGCTGAGATACTCTTTGAGGCTCTCAAGGAGAAAGGGGGAGTCAGAGATGGAGGGTGAATGGGTCGGCATCACGCCATACTGGCATATCTGACCTGTACTTATCAAGTGCCTCGCGCGAAAGAAGAGCAGAGATCAGGAACTCCCTCCCGGGCTCACCGGAGGCCATAACTTCGCCTTTGGGACTGATAATCAGTGAGTCACCTGAATAAGATGTACCGTCCGGGTTGGTGCCAACCCTGTTCGCCCCTATAACATAGCATTGATTCTCTATGGCCCTGGCAACAAGCAGTGACCTCCACACATTGTTTCTGACCTCAGGCCAGTTTGCCGAATATATTATGACATCACTGTCACCCCTGTTGCGTGACCATACAGGGAACCGCAGATCATAGCAAACCTGCAGGTTAAAGTTAAACTCTTTATAGCCGTAAATAACCTGCTTGTTACCAAGACTGTATGCATTCTGTTCACCGCTCATGGAATGGAGGTGACGCTTATCATAACAGGCAACATCACCCGAGGGTGTTATGAACAGTAACCTGTTGAAGAATTTGTTGTCTTCAGCAATTATAACCGATCCGCAGATGGCAAATGAGTATCTGTTTGCCATCTCCTTCATCCACATGACCGTTGGTCCGTCCATGTTTTCAGCAAGGGCTGCAGGGTTCATGGAGAAGGCCGTGGTGAACATCTCGGGAAGCACAACAAGATCGGTCTCCCGTTCAGTCAGCTTTAACAGCTCCGAGATATGCTCAATGTTCGTTTGCTTCTCCTCCCATTCGAGGCTGCACTGTAATACTGTTGCTTTCATCCAAATAAAAAATCCCGCCTGGACGGGATGCCTTTTCCAGAGGCTTTTTTACTTCCCTGAGGAAGATGAATAATACTCGTTGAACAATCCTTCAATAAGCGGCCTGTAGTAAAGCCAGAAGAACCTGTCGCTGTCTTCAGGATTATCTGTGTACAGCAGCCACCTGTTAATCTTGTCCATCCCTTTGAACCTGGAAGTCCAGAAGGGTATTTTGTTATTGGAGAAATCTCCCGCGAAATAGTAGGTATTACCGTTATCAGGTTCCTGCACAACAGCAGGGAATGAAGCCTGCAGATCATTTACGGCAAGAAGGGTATCACCTGCCGGTGTTGTCCTGAGGTTGAAGTATGAGATGACATCATTCTGGCCGGGGCTGATCACATCAAAGCTGTTTTCGAATGTCACAGCCGGCGTAACGCTGAACCTTGCTGCCGGAGCCTCAGAGGTTGTAATAAGGGGAAGTGCTGAGGAGAGGTGTTTCCCCTCTTCAAGCACAATTATGCTGTTCTCTTTGAGAAGCACCACACCCGGATTAGTGAATGTCCATGGCTCGAGGTACTGTTTTCTGTAAAGTGCAGGCATCCATCCCGGGACACCATGAGCTGAGACGGTGTCAAGAGTACGATAGAACTGTCCCATCCACCCGGTGGAACTTATCCCTAAAAGTTCCTCGGTCTTGAACTTCTCAAGCGGGGCAGTGGGAAAATCAAAGGTATTGTACTCTAGAATCACCAGTTTGTCACGGTTCTTCATCTCTGACATGAGAAGATAATCATTGTTGTTAAGCCCGCCGTAGAGCCTGCGCGATCTTCTTGCCTTCTTGATGCCCTGGTACCAGTCATTGAAAAACACCCCGTAAGTATCTGCATAAAAAAGAGCATCATTGTTCTCTGCAAGCTCGAGCAGTTCTGTAAGACGGAAATCTCTTTTCCTGAACTGCTTCTCCCTCTCCGGTCTGAGCGGAACAAACCCATAGTAGTCCTTGGCTGCCGAGAAACTGCCACCCTTTTCCTTCCTGACAAAACGATCATTGGTGAGAACATAGACCAGCGAGCGGTGGCCCAGTCTCCCGAATGTCGGAACTGTTTTGTCAAGAATGACGATGTTCATTGGTTTCTTTTCCTGGAAAGCCCATCTGATGAAGTTCACAGCCGGAAGAGCCAGCAGAACTACCAGGATTATTATGGTAATCAGCAGAGGTTTTTTCATAGTTACACGGAATTTGAAGATATCCTGTTACTAAATTAGGTTCGTAATGTAAATCATCCCTTTTGACCGGAATTTAATTGCTAAAAGTATTAATTTATTTCATTTAAAGAAAATATTTTTCCCGAAAATGGTAAAATTGTGTTTGCCAGACGTCATTACCATCCGGCGGCGGTGTCATCCCCGCGGGGGTCAGCACCGGCATAGAGGCGTCCGTCATTTCCTATCAGTATTGCATCAACACGACCTATTGGACCACGGTGTGAAAGTTTATGCCCC
>JAKEGI010000205.1 GCA_022615595.1 Bacteroidales bacterium
AAATGCCTACTTCATTCCCAACACAGAGGTCACCGTTCACAGCTGCCGGACCAACCTCCCTCCCAACACAGCCTTCAGGGGCTTCGGAGCACCACAGGGCATGTTTGTCATTGAGTCTGCAATAGCCAGGGCTGCCATGGAGCTGAATATCCCGGCTTATGAAATCCAGAAGGCAAACCTTCTGAAAGAGGGTGATGAATTTCATTACGGCCAGAGAGCCGCAGGAGTTAACATACAGAAGTGCTGCGAAAGGCTTGAAACGGATTTCCGTCTGGAACAGGTTGTACGGGAGATATCAGAATTTAACGGCAGGAAGACATTCTTCAGGAAGGGAATGGCGCTGATGCCTGTCTGTTTCGGCCTGTCATTCACAAATACCTCCATGAACCAGGCGAGGGCTCTTGTGCACATATACCAGGACGGGAGTATCGGGATAAGCACCGGGGCAGTAGAGATGGGCCAGGGAGTCAACACCAAGCTTGCCCAGGTGGCAGCACGGATATTCTCAGTCGATACAGGAAGAATAAAGATAGGTACAACCAACACTGCCAGGGTGGCCAACACCTCTCCCACGGCAGCCAGTTCCGGTGCCGACCTGAACGGCAATGCGCTGCTCATTGCGTCCGTGAAGCTGCTTGACAGGCTGAAGGAACTCGCAGCGGAAAAACTTGGATGCTCACCGGGGGATATTGAGTTGAGGAATGAAATAGTTCATAAGCAAGGAACAGCTACAGATATTACCTGGGAAGAACTGGTGAAGAGAGCCTTCCTCAGCAGGGTTTCTCTCACGGAAAACGGTCATTACTCCACTCCCTCGATCTGGTTTGACAAGTCAACGGAAAAGGGAAATCCGTTTGCCTATCATGTTTACGGGGCCGCAATCGTAACAGTTACACTCGATTGCCTCAGGGGAACATATACTGTCGATAATGTGCTTATCGTTCACGACTTTGGTAACAGCATCAATCCTGCAATTGACCTGGGCCAGGTGGAGGGCGGAGTGGTACAGGGCATAGGCTGGATGACCATGGAAGAGGTGCTCTTCAGCAGCACGGGGAAGATGCTGACAGACAGCCTCTCGACATATAAGGTTCCTGACATATACTCAGCTCCCGGCGTGATTACATGTAAGGCACTTGAGACAACCGGGCCGGAGCCTGCAATATTTAAATCGAAGGCTGTTGGAGAGCCTCCGTTCATGTATGGAATAGGAGCCTTCTTTGCGCTGCAGAATGCTGTCAGGGAATTCAACCCGCAGTGGAAGCCTGACTTCGACGCTCCGCTGACACCGGAGAAAATCCTCGTGAGACTCTATGGCCGGTAAGTTCCATCCCCTGCCATTGGGCCAGCTGCTGAGCCTGATAATTAATGAGCTGAATAAAAAAGGCAGCATATTCGGCATACCGGATGAGCTCTTCTTCGTGGCTTCACACAACAAGTCACTGAAGAGTGAGATCTTCGGCCATCCCCTGCAGTCGCCCCTTGGCCCGGCAGCCGGACCACACACCCAGATGGCACAGAATATTGTGGCCGCCTGGCTCATGGGAGCACGTTATATTGAACTTAAAACGGTTCAGCACCTCGATGACCTTGATATCCCCAGACCGTGCATCGACATGCAGGACGAAGGGTACAACTGCGAATGGTCACAGGAGCTTACCGTAAGGGAGAGTTTTAGCGAATACCTGAATGCATGGATCATAATCCATCTCCTTAACCATCGACTGGGCAGGGCATCAGATCCAGGCACCGTATTCAACATGAGCGTGGGTTACGACCTGAAAGGGATTACTGGTGAAAAGGTAGGGTGGTTCTTCGACAAAATGAACAACTGTAGCGAGGAACTCTCTCTCAGAAAGAAAGAGATATATGGCATTTACCCTGAAGCGGCTGACATTGTCATTCCCGAAAAAATCTCTGACAATGTTACTCTTTCAACAATGCACGGATGCCCTGCTGATGAGATAGAAGAAATCGCCGCATACCTCATGCGCGAAAGGAGGCTTCACACATTGGTCAAGCTCAATCCTACCCTCCTCGGAGCTGAACAGGTAAGAGATATCCTTAACGGCAGGCTCGGATTCAAAACCGTGGTGCCCGACGGGGCCTTTGCACACGACCTGAAATATGCCGATGCCGTCAGAATAATAAAGTCGCTGAGGAGCGTCGCCGGGGAAGCCGGTGTCAGCTTCGGGCTGAAGCTGACCAATACCCTTGAGTCTGTCAATAACAAAGATGTTTTTGGAAGAGATGTCTCCATGATGTACATGAGCGGACGTGCACTGCACCCTTTATCGGTGAACCTGGCAGGAAGACTGCAGGAAGAGTTCGGCGGTGATCTGCTTCTCTCCTTTTCTGCCGGAGCGGATGCCTTTAATGTTTCTGACCTTATCTCCTGCAGGTTCAGGACAGTGACCGTCTGCACTGACCTGCTCAAGCCGGGAGGATATATGAGGCTGAACCAGTATTTCAGAGAGTTGAACAAAAGCCTAAGCGGTTGTCAGTCAGCTACTATTGACGAATATATTATGCGGACGTCAGGAGGCCACGGCCTGAGAGAGAGCGCTCTCATGAATCTCTCACGCTACTCCGCAAAGATACTTGACTCAAAAGCCTTTAAAAGGGATTATATTAAAGCTCCTGACATAAAGTCAAGCCGCGATCTGGGCATTTTCGACTGTATCTCCGCCCCCTGCCGTGATAAATGCGCCGCAAACCAGGATGTACCCGGCTATCTCTGGCACACCTCGCTGGGTAATTTTGACAGGGCATTTGAAGTCATCCTGCGTACCAACCCTTTTCCTTCTGTTACAGGCATGGTGTGCGATCACCTCTGCCAGTCACGATGCACCAGGATCAACTATGATGACCCGGTTCACATCCGAGAGGTGAAACGCTTTATCTCTGAGACAAAGGAGGTGAATTACGCCCCTGCCCCTGACAACAGGGTCAAAGTGGCAATAATCGGAGCAGGACCCTCGGGGCTCTCATGTGCCTTTTACCTTCGTCTTGCCGGCTTTCGGGTTGACGTTTTTGAATCGAAGGCAAAGGCCGGAGGTATGGTGCAGTATGCTATCCCCGGCTTCAGGCTGACCGACGGGGCAGTAGAGAAGGATATCGACCGCATCGCTGCAACTGGAGTTAACATCATTTTTGACAGTAAGGTCGACAGGGAACGATTCGCTTCACTCAGAAATGAATACTCATATATCTTCATAGGGGCAGGAGCACAGCTCTCCGTCCCGCTTGATATCGAGGGTGCCGATGCCGATGGTGTGACCGAGCCGTTGCAGTTCCTCTTCCGCGCCAGGCAAGGTCTCGAAACAGCCATTGGCAAAGATGTGGTCATCATCGGCGGAGGCAACACGGCAATGGATGCAGCACGCACTGCCTGGCGCCTCGTAGGAGAAAAAGGCAGCGTCACGGTTGTCTATCGCCGCACAGTAAACGAAATGCCCGCTGACCAGGGAGAGATAAAGGCCGTTCTTGAAGAGGGAGTGAGAATCATTGAACTTGCTGCCCCTGAGAAAGTCATCCGGTCAGGAAACAAGGTCTCAGGACTCCTGTGCAGCAGGATCGAGCTCAGGGGGCTGGATAAAAGAGGCAGGCCTGCTCCCGTAAAGATCGATGGCTCAGCTTTTGAGATCAGTTGCGACACAATCATACCGGCCATCGGACAAATGACAGAAATTGATTTTGCCGGCGTCAGTGATCTCAAAGTTCAGAACAGAACATACAGAACAGGGCTCGAAGGTGTATTTATCGGTGGTGACGCCATGCGGGGCGCCTCAACGGCGATTAACGCCATCGGCGATGGCAGAAAAGCTGCAGAGGAGATGATGAGAGATGCCAGGATAGATCTCAAAATCAAAGAGCAGGAGTACGGCAGAAACCTCACCGCAAAAGAACTAATCATCAGGCGATCCGTACGTAAATATTCAGATCATCGCGGGGAGATCCCTCCAGAGAAGAGAAGGAGCTTCACTCCTGTCACTGAGACCCTGAACGAAAAAACAATAGTGAGAGAAGCACAACGATGCCTCTGGTGCGATGAGATGTGCAGCATCTGTACCACCGTGTGCCCCAATTTCGCCAACAGGATGTATGAGACTGATCCCGGAAGTATCAGGCTCCGCAAGGCTGTAAGATCAGATGACGGCAACATAACATTCGAAGATGACGGCGCCTTTGAAGTAAAACAAAGATACCAGATCCTGAATGTGGCAAACTTCTGCAATGACTGCGGCAACTGCAACACCTTTTGTCCGACATCCGGCTCCCCTTACAGGGATAAGCCCAGGTTCTGGCTGACAGTCAGCTCATTCAACGAGGCTGATGAAGGATTCTACCTGGCCGTGCTGAAAGACAGGAAGAACCTTGTATATAAACATAAGGGAAGCTATACCACTCTTACAGAGAGCAGCGATTACTATATTTTCGAGAATGACTTTATTGAAGCAACATTTACATTGGATGATTTCACTCTCAAAACAGCCCGGTTCAGAACCCCCTGCGTGAAGGAAGCCCGCTTCCGCCAGGCAGCGGAGATGGCCCTCCTGCTCAAAGGGTCAGCAGACCTTCTATTCTGATAGTGGCAGAATTCTATCTTTTAGGTGCTTATTGACTAACTTGCAGAATTAATAAATCATAAACGAACAAAAACAATGATCGAACCGGTTGACAGGGTTACAGACGGGAGAGCGCTGGAGAACGCCATTAACCGTTTCAGGGAGAGAGGCATAATCCTTCCCACCTTTGCACAACATCGTAATCCGGATTTGATTCCCGACAGCATCAGGAAGAAGCTCCGGGATTTAGGCCTCTGGGATATCAATCCACTTAACCTCTTCAGGATAACCTGGAAGAACGAGCCTGTTGAAAGGGGCGGTCTATATGGAGGAGTCAACTTCATTGAGCTGCCGCGAACACTCACAGGTGTCAATGCCCGGATCATCATGCTTATCGGTAAGTGGTTCCCGACAGGAGCACATAAGGTCGGGGCTGCATACGGATGCCTTGCACCCCGTATAACCACAGGAGGATTCGATCCGACCTGCCAGAAGGCTGTCTGGCCCTCGACGGGTAACTATTGCAGGGGAGGTGCATTTGATTCAAAGCTGATGGGCACTGAATCCGTTGCCATTCTTCCGGAGGAGATGAGTCGCGAGCGCTTCGAATGGCTTCGTGACGTCATTGGGTCAGAGATCATTGCCACACCGGGGTGCGAGTCAAATGTCAAGGAGATCTATGACAAATGCTGGGAGATACGTCGTACCCGCCCCGAATGTGTGATATTCAACCAGTTTGATGAGTTTGGAAATGCAGCATGGCATTATAACATCACCGGACCGGCTATTGAAGAGGTTTTCAATCTTGTCAGCAAAGGTGCCGGCAACCTGGCAGCCTATGTCTCTGCAACAGGATCGGCCGGGACGATAGCAGCAGGTGATTACCTGCGGACAATCGCACCGCATGTTAAGGTTGTTGCCTCGGAAGCCCTTCAGTGCCCCACACTGCTGATGAATGGCTTCGGCGGACACAGGATTGAGGGTATTGGCGACAAACATGTTCCGTGGATACATAATGTGAAGAATACCGATGCGGTGACAGCCATTGACGATGAAGACTGCGTCAGGCTGTTCCGGCTCTTCAATGAGAAAAAGGGACATGACACCATGAGGGCACTGGGCATTGATGCTGCGACAGCAGATAACCTTCCGCTCCTTGGTATCTCAGGCATAGGCAACCTCCTCTCTGCCATCAAAACAGCAAAATATTTTGAGATGACGGCCGATGATATAATCATCACAATCGCTACCGACTCTGCTGAAATGTACAGTTCAAGACTCGCAGAGATGAATGAGGAGAGAGGCGCATATGACACGCTGCAGGCTGTCAGGGACTTCGAAAAATGTCTCGCAGCTATCGCATGCGACAATATGAAGGAACTGACCTACAATGACAGGAAAACAATTCATAACCTTAAATATTATACCTGGGTGGAACAGCAGGGCAAGGATAGCGCTGATCTCAGCCAGCTCTGGTATGACAGGGAGATATGGGACAGAATGTTCCTGCAGGTTGACCTGTGGGACGAATTGATAAATGATTTCAACCGCAGAACCGGATTACTTGACCAGATTTAGTAAACTGCCATTACAAATTTGAACATATTGTGTATGAAAACAGGCAAATTCATCTATAAATGCACAGACTGTGACAGGGAGTACTCATCGTCTGAAATAAGATATTTCTGCCCCTCCTGCAGCAAAGGCAACAACACTGCTGCGCCGCCAGGGGGGGTGCTGAAGACGCTGTATGACTATGATCTCATCCGTAAGAGTATTTCAGGCTTTGAAGAGCTGAAGCAAAACTGCTTCTGCAAATTAATGCCGCTTGAGGATATGCGAAGCCTGCCTCCGCTGCGCGTTGGTAACACGCCCCTTTATACGGTAGGTGAGCTCAACGGTGAAAAACTTCCTGTCAGCATCCACCTGAAGGATGATTCACAAAATCCAACCTGGTCATACAAAGACAGGGCTTCGGCAATCGTTTCGGCTTATGCCGCGGAGAACAATTTAGGCACAATCGTTACTGCATCGACCGGCAATGCAGGATCCTCCATGGCAGGCATCTGTGCATCGCACAGACAGAAAGCGGTCATCATTGTGCCAGAGGCGGTGCGCCTGACACGCCTCACCCAGATAATCATCTGCGGAGCCACAGTTGTCCCGATTACAGGGACATACGATGATGCATTCGACCTGAGCGTGAAGGCTACTGAGGAGTTTGGCTGGTATAACCGGAACACTGCCTTTAATCCGCTTACCATTGAGGGAAAGAAAACCGCATCATTTGAACTCTTTGAGCAGCTCAGGTTTCAAATCCCTGACAGGATCTTCATACCTGCCGGTGACGGCGTGATAGCCTCGGGTATCTACAAGGGATTTGAAGAGTTGCTTCTTCTGAACCTGATTGACAGGATGCCCGTAATCGTGATTGTGCAATCGGATAAAAGCGACAACCTCATCAGGAATCTGGACCTGAATACATTCATGATAAGGTCATCATCGACAATAGCAGACTCGATCTCTGTTGACCGGCCCAGGAATTTCTACATGACCCGTCAATATATCCGCAAATACGACGGTGAAGCTATCACGGTTTCTGATGAAGACATTATGAAGGCTGCGAAAATGCTTGCCATTAACACAGGAATATTTGCCGAGCCAGCTGCTGCCGCGGCATTTGCAGGACTGCTCTCTTACAGGGAGAGTGAACGGTTATCAGCCGGATCATCAAATGTTGTGTTGCTGACCGGCAGCGGACTGAAGGATCTCAGATCAGTAACCACTGCACTGAAGACGCCTTCGGCAGTGGATCCCACCATTAAAAACCTGGAGAAACTGTTAAAGTGATCACATTTTCTCTCAATGGTTTAAAAAGGGGCTTCGAAGGTGATCCGGAGGAGACGCTTCTTGACCATCTTCGATTAGAGAACAGGATCACCTCGGCAAAGGACGGATGCTCGGGCGAGGGTACCTGTGGAGCATGTACCGTTATCATTAACGACAAAGCAAGGCTTGCCTGCCGGACAAAGATGAAGGAGCTCGACGGAGCCGAAGTCCTGACCGCTGAAGGGCTGCCAGGAAGATTCCGCGACGCAGTCAGCAGCAATTTCGCCTTGTACGGTGCGGTGCAATGCGGGTTCTGCTCACCGGGAATGATAATGAGGGCGATGGCTCTCTATCACAGAGAGAAAACACCATCCAGGTCAGAAATCATCAAAGCCATCACCCCAAACCTCTGCAGGTGTACCGGCTATGTCAAGATCATTGATGCCATCGAAGCCACCTTTCTGGAGATGAACGGCTCACCGGCCGTCAGGAAACGCCCACCGGCACTCACAGGCAATCCATACCCGAAGTATATGGCCGCTGAAACAGCACTGGGAGCAAGAGATTTCGTTGATGACCTCTGTTTTGAAGAAATGGTTTACGGTGCTCTGCGTTTCAGCGACCACCCACGGGCCAGGGTCAGAGATATAGTTACCACAGAAGCCTTGAAGGTAAAAGGTGTAATAAAAATCTTCACCGCTGCGGATATTCCCGGAGAACACAAAACCGGGCTCATCATCAGCGACTGGCCACTTATGGCAGGTATTGGCGAGATGACGCACTGCATAGGCGATGTGATGGCAGGTGTGGTTGCTGACAGTGAAGCTGCGGCCCGTAAGGCTTCAGCCCTGATCAGAATTGAATATGAACCACTCAGTGCTGTGACTGACATCCACGAAGCAGTTAAGCCTGACGCTGTTTGCGTTCATGAGGGGAGATCAAATGTGCTTGAGACCTGCAGCATCAGGTCAGGCAATGCTGAAAAAGCATTCAGTGAAGCCAGGTGGGTGGCCTCAGGCATATATGAGACCCAGCGTATTGAACATGCCTTCCTGGAGACCGAGGCGGCCGTGGTAATTCCCGAAGGCGACGGAGTAAGACTCTACAGCCAGGGACAGGGTGCCTATGTTGACCGCAAGGCAGTGGCAGCCATACTCGCCCTCCCTGAAGAGAAGGTGAGAGTGATACAGGTGCAGAACGGCGGTGGCTTTGGCGGCAAGGAGGACATTACCGTACAGGGTCATGCTGCTCTCTTTGCTTTCCTTCTAAAACGCCCGGTGAAGGTTCGACTTTCAAGAGCAGAATCAATTATTATGCATCCCAAGCGTCATCCGGTATGGATGGAGATAAGCCTGGCATGCGATAAGAATGGCATGTTCACTGCACTGAGACTCAATGCCATCGGTGACACAGGCGCCTACGCCTCAGTTGGGACCAAGGTAATGGAGCGTGTGGTGGGCCATGCTACGGGAGCATACAGCATACCCTCAACAGACATCAGGGCACTGACGGTTTATACAAATAACATTCCTTCAGGAGCAATGAGGGGTTTCGGCGTTCCACAGGTCACC
>JAKEGI010000206.1 GCA_022615595.1 Bacteroidales bacterium
AGAAGATAAGTGAACTGTTGAAAGAGTTCCAGGATAAGAAGATACACATGGCAATAGTAGTTGATGAGTACGGCGGAACAAGCGGCATAGTGACTCTTGAGGATATTCTCGAAGAGATCGTGGGTGAGATAATTGACGAGACAGACGAAGAGGAGCCACTCTACAGGGAGACCGGTACAGGAAGCTGGATCTTTGAAGGAAAGATATTATTGAATGATTTTCTTCGCATCACCGGGACAGAAAATGATCCCTTCGCAGAACTCAGGGGTGACTCGGAGACACTGGCAGGGTTACTCCTTGAGATGCTGGGTGAGATCCCGGCCAAAGGCAGAATGATCACAGCAGGCGGATTTGACTTCACCATTGAGTCAGTAGAGAAGAGACGTATAAGAGAGATCCGCGCTGTCAGAAAGGGAGGGGAAGCATGAGACACCCGGCGGTGATAGCACTGATGGCTCTGCTGTTAATGGCTTCATGCGGTCAGCCAGCTGTTCCCAGGCCTGCCGGGTACTTCAGGATTGAGCTGCCTGAGAAGAGTTATGTTCATTTCGAAAGTCCCTGCTTCTATTCCATTGAATACCCGAAATATGCAAAGGTAAACCTTCACCCTTCAATTGCCACCGACACATGCTGGATGGATATTGAATTTCCTTCATTCAAGGCTACCATACACCTTACATATTTTGATCTTCAGGGGAATCTCGCCTCCCTGACTGAATCGAGCCGCGAGCTGGCCTACAAGCATACCATAAGGGCTGACGCCATCGATGAAAAGATATGGGCTGATGACTCTGCACGCGTTTATGGCATGCTTTATGACCTGAAAGGAAATACCGCCTCTGCAGTGCAGTTTTTCATGACTGATAGTGTCAGGCACTACCTCCGCGGATCGCTTTATTTCATGGCACAGCCCAATGAGGATTCGCTGATGCCTGTCATATCCTTCCTGAGAGATGACATCATACACCTGATAGAAACGCTTAACTGGAGATAGAATGGGCTGTATAACAAAACACTATCTTAACAGGGATACAGTCCTGGGGGTATGGAAAATTGAGGAAGATCTGCCGGCCCTTCTTGCTATGGTCGAAATGGACGCTGAGGACAGGAGGAGATATGCGGTCTTCAGAAGCACTTCACGAAAAATAGAGTTTCTCAGTGTGAGAGCACTGCTGGCAGAACTTCTCGGCAAAGAAGCAAGAATAGTATATAACAAGAATAATAAGCCATTCATAAAAGACGGCTCACACTTCATCAGTATAACCCACTCACATAAGCTGACGGCAATACTGATCAGCAGGAATGAAAGGGTGGGCATTGACCTTGAATACATGCGGACGAATATCAATGCCCTGGCCTTCAAGTTCCTGAACAAGAAAGAAAAGGTTACCAGACGGTGGGCTGACCGGACATATCATCTTTATATCCACTGGTGTGCCAAGGAGGCGATGTACAAAATATGCGACAAGGAAGGGATAAATATTGTCAAGGATATTACCATTGAGCCATTCGAGATGAGCGACTCAGGCGAGATAAGAGGGGGAGTGAAGAATGAGAGGATAGATGACCATTTCACACTCTATTATTCAAGGTATGACAATTATGCCATTGTATGGACCAAGAAGAAACATGAGGATTGATATACCAAACAGGCAAAGGAAGGCGGTGGCACAGCTTATTGACCCTGACAAGGTAACTGACAGCTCGCTGGCGCTGACGGCAGACAATGCTGCCAGGGCGAAGGTCGATTTCTTCCTTGCCGGCGGCAGCCTGACAAGTGCGCCGGTTGGCATACTTGTTGAAAAACTGAAGAAGCTGACAGATATCCCCGTGATCCTCTTCCCGGGTAACCTTATTCAGCTCACTGCTGAGGCAGATGCAATTTTCCTTCTGTCGCTCATCAGCGGCCGCAATCCCGAACTGCTGATAGGCAATCATGTCATTGCAGCACCCTTCCTTAAGAACGTCAGGGAGAGCGTCATACCTGTTGGGTATATACTTGTAGACTGCGGCGGACGCACCTCTGTTGAATATATGAGCCAGACCTCACCAGTGCCCCGCGACAAGTATGATATTGCAGTTGCTACTGCCCTCGCAGGCGAGATGCTGGGGATGAGGGCAATCTATCTTGAGGCAGGCAGCGGTGCCGCTCTTCCCACAGACATTAAAATGATAGAGGCTGTAAGAGCAGAGATAACAATACCGCTTATCACCGGCGGCGGTCTGAACACTCCCGATAAGGTTGAAGGAGCATTTGCTGCCGGAGCCGACATGGTGGTTATCGGCAACGGCTGCGAGAAGAATGCCAAGCTAATCACAGATGCCTGCACGATCAGGGACAGATACAACCAAAGATTACTTAGCATCTGATCCCCTCAGAATATGATTTTCTCACCTGAAGAGCTCGTGCAGGGGGTCTCCGTTTGCTGCATTCGGCAAGGGTACTTTGCACAGAACAGAAAGTGTCACGGCGATATCCCTGATATTGACACTGCGCGTGACAGAGGCCCTGCTGACAGTCCACCCGTACCATATAAGAGGAACATGAGAGTCATACTCGTAAGGTGAATTATGACCCGTCACGTTATCGTTTTTCTCAACCCATCCGGGATTGAGAGTGATCATGACGTCACCTGATCTCTGCGAACGGAAGCTGTTGTTCATCTTCAGGAGCAGTCCTCCGGAAAAGTCACTCATCTCAAAGGCGGTGGAGGGGACGGCCGATGCAATGCCTGAGAACTGCACCATAAACCTCGCCACCTTTTTCTGGATATCCTCCAGGTCGATGTTAGCATCTTCAATAAGAGCCCTGTTGAGAAAGATCTGGTTGTCAAAGAAACCCTTGACCCAGTCACCCTGCCCGTAAACAGCATTCAGATAGCTTCGCAGCAGTTGCAATGACTGGTTCACCCTGAAATATCCGGAAGGGATACGGCTCTTCTCAAGAACAGAAGGTATCTCTGACACTCCATGGGTGGAAATTAAATAGACAAGGACATTTTTCTTCCCGAGAGATTTGTCTATCCGCTCAAGCAGCAGGCTGACATTCCTGTCGAGACGCACCAGGGCATCAGATGCCTCAACGGATGATGGTCCGAAGCGGTGCCCAACATAGTCTGATGCAGTATATGTAATAGCAAGATAATCAATGTCTTCATCCTGTCCCAGCTGTTCATTCTCTATCAGGCGCATGGCCAGCTCGGTGGTGAAGTCATCGGCAAAAGGTGTCTCCCTGAGGAGAGAGTAATCTCTTTTACTGTTGAGCAGTTTGCCATCAGAAGAGAGTGTTTTAAGATCATAGGGGAACCATGTCTGGCCATTGAAGCCCCTTTCCTGAGCGCTTGAATCGATCTGGCAACCGGGGTAGAGGGAGGGATCGAGCAGAGGGCTCCAGGGCTGGTTCAGATACTGGCCGGGCAGCATGAGAGCATTAAGATCCTTAAGCCATGAGGGAAGCTCCGTAGTATAGTAGGTACTGCTCATCCAGGTACCCGTGCGGTCATCATACCAGAATGCTCCGTCGGCAGCATGACCGGCAGTAAGTATTGCCCCCATCTCCTTTATCCCTATTCCGTAAACCTTTGATGCTCCGCACGATGACATCTGCAATTCATCTGCGAAAGTTGATGAGAGCAGATTTGCAGGCGAGAAAAGCCCTGTCTCAAAGCTGCCTCCTACCGGGCTGACATTGGGATCCTGAACGCAGTAGATCATCTGATCAGTGAAGGGGTGAAACCAGGTATCAGAGGTGATACCGTGCATCGCAGGCGAGGTACCGGCCGATATCGTCGCATACCCGGGAGCAGCCTGGGTAAGCAGATAGTCATAAGAGGCATTGCGGTAATAGGTTCCCTCGTTGAGCATCCTTCTTAGCCCGTTGTCAGGAAGCATGTCTTTCATGCGCTCAAGCTGATCATACCTGAGCTGTTCAACTATTATCCCGATAACAAGCCTTGGCTTGTCAGGAGGTATGTAGGCCGACTGGGCAGAAAGGGTAAAAGAAACAAGTACTAGATATATGAGTGTGAGTATTCTTTTCATGTCCGGAATTATCTGGTAATAAACAAGCACCAAAAATATCTGTTTTGGACATATATCCGGTGCACCTGAACAGCAAAGTAATTAACATAGGGTCATCTTGATATGAACGGCCATATGACGACCTTACCCCTCAGAACGGAGCCGGAGCGGTCTTTATTATATGTGACGATATATATCCCCGGAGGAAGGTGGCTGCAATCGATGGGTTCAGGTATGCCCGGCAGCGTTACGATATGACGGGTATCGATCACCTGTCCTGACAGGCTGGCGATAGTAACTGTGGCCCCTCCGGCGTGAACAGTGGGAGGAAGTACGACGAACCCGCCCGGGGAGGGATTCGGATAGATAAGGAGCCCTGATTCAGGCGGAGCAGGATAAACAGACTTTATCTCTTCGAGCTGTACGTCAAGAGAGACTGATGAAGTCCATTCACTGATTGTTATTTCAGTGGAATATGAAATGTATCCCGGGCTGCTGAAGGTAAGAGTGTATATCCCCGGAGAGAGGAACCTGTAAAATTCTCCAGACAGGGTATCTGAATATACATGCGATGAATCGATGTCATGCCCGTTTATGAAGAGCTTAGCCGCCATTGGTGCTCCTGTCAATGCGTCAGTGACTGTGCCTTTAACCCCGTACAGGGCCTCCCCGAGATACCTCAGCAGAGATCTCTTGTTCCAGTTCCAGAGATTCTCAAGCTCTGTGGCAGGAGTCTGTTTAGTCTTATCGAGCTCCATGGTAACCTCCCTTCCCCCCAGTCCCCAGGTGATGTAATCCTGTCTTCCACCTCTGATAACATACCATACCGAGCCTCGTGTCACGCCATTGTCAAGGAAGGTAAGGTATCCCGGTTCGGCATGCAGGTGCACAGTATCTGCATAGCGTCTGCTGATTTCATCAAACCACCTGTCATCAGCATGTGTCCGGGTCCACTTGTCCCAGGGATAATTTATCACCTCCTCTCCCCCATGCAGATTGGCTGAGAGAACAAAGCGCTTTTCTTCCATGAACCTCATCATATCGAGAGTCTCCTTCTGGAGAACCGGGGAAGTAGGATTCTCCGGATCGGGGAAGTTGCGGTTGAGGTCATAACCTGCACTGTTGGCTCTTATCGGGAACAGGATAGTATCATTGTCTCGGTACATCCCGTCAGGATTAGCAAGGGGATTTATCCATATTTCGAGACCTGACACCAGTTCCCCGGCCAGCCCGCCGTTGGTGCTCTC
>JAKEGI010000207.1 GCA_022615595.1 Bacteroidales bacterium
GATATGAGTGGATTAGGCATTTATGTGATCATTATTGTCGGAGCTATTATTTTGCTCTGGATATTACTTTATTTTATCCCAATCGGGTTATGGTTCCAGGCTCTGGTATCAGGTGTCAGGATCAGCCTGTTGCAGCTTATCTTCATGAGATGGCGTAAGGTACCGCCCTCAATTGTTGTCGGAGCTATGATCGAGGCTGACAAGGCAGGCATTAAGCTGAACCGTGATGAGCTTGAGGCTCATTATCTTGCAGGCGGACATGTGGCACAGGTGGTACATGCTCTCGTCTCGGCAAACAAGGCTAACATTGACCTCTCGTTCAAGATGGCAACAGCCATAGACCTTGCCGGTCGTGATGTCTTCCAGGCAGTGCAGATGTCGGTCAATCCCAAGGTCATCGATACACCCCCTGTCACAGCGGTTGCACGCGATGGCATCCAGCTGATAGCAAAGGCCAGGGTGACGGTGCGGGCCAACATTAAGCAGCTTGTCGGTGGTGCAGGCGAGGAGACAGTACTGGCACGTGTAGGTGAGGGGATTGTCTCGTCAATCGGTTCTGCCCACAGCCACAAAGAGGTGTTGGAGAACCCTGACCGGATAAGCAAGACCGTCCTTGAGAAGGGGCTTGATGCCGGTACGGCGTTTGAGATCCTTTCGATAGATATAGCTGATATTGACATCGGCAAAAACATAGGGGCAGTTCTGCAGATGGATCAGGCCAACGCTGATAAGAATATTGCACAGGCTAAAGCGGAAGAGCGACGCGCAATGGCTGTAGCCCTTGAGCAGGAGATGAAAGCCAAGGCACAGGAAGCTCGTGCCAAGGTCATCGAGGCAGAAGTGGAAATACCGCTTGCCATGGCTCATGCCTTCAAGAGCGGAAACCTCGGTATCATGGATTATTACAGGATGCGCAACATCGAGGCAGACACAAGCATGCGTGACTCAATCTCCAAGCCACCGACATCAGGAGGGGAGAAGAAGAAATGAGTTGAAGAGACAGGTCTCAGACCTGTCTCTTCGTTTTGTAAAACACAATCATTGCAGGTAGAAGAGTATCATCTCCTCTATCGCCCGCTGGCATACCTCGCAGAATGAATCTGCCTCGTTGCTCTTCATACGGCAGTCAAAAGAGGGCCTGAAGATACCCTTTGCAGAATAGCCTCCTCCCTCGAACAGTCCTGTGACACCTGTATATTTTTTGGTGTTCGGAGTCGGCACAGGAACCGACCTGGCAATAAGGTCTTTCCATTTGGCTTCAAAATCGACCATGGTGGTTATATTTGGTTCCCATGGCTCCACATCAAGAGGATAAAATTCCTCATAGGCAACTTCTGAGCTGTAATATTCATCAGCCAGCCCTGCAAAGCCATGGCCAAACTCGTGGGTGAAGACCTGCGGCGTAAATTTATGATCGGAGGTGACCGCACTGTAATAGTTATATACTCCGCCTCCTCCGTACCTGGTGCTGTTGATAAGCACCACAATCTGGTCATGAGGTGCAGCGGCAGCATAATCGTTCACGCTCCTGATGTCCTGCGTTGTCAGATACCTGTCAACATCAAAAGTGTAGTAGCTTGAGTTAAGTATGGTGTTTACATAAATGCCTTCGCCCGGCACATCAGTCCCTGATTCCTGTGACGGAGCCTCAACCGCCCAGATGTTTATACGATCGCGGTACTTGTCAAAGGGGGCTTCCTGAAAAAGGATGTCAGCCAGTCGTCTGGCATCCGTTCTGAATTTATCCATCTCCTCTCTTGTATAACCCTCTGACAGAAAGGCGATGTCGAGCGATATGTGCGGATCACCGTTGCCATAAATACGCGTGGCAAGGGCTTCGTCAGGCTTCTCGTTAATGATGAAGTAGCTGGCAGGGTCAATAGTTGTTTCATAGAGCCTGGTGAAGAGCCCGTCGCGGCCCCTGATGCTTAGTACAAAACTGACCTTATTCTTTGGGAATGGAAAGGTGGCAACCTCATGAAAGCTTTTCTCTATCCGCCTGGCCTCAGCAGTTGTCTGCCACTCCTGGTACAGGGTGCAGAATCCCTTTGAATACAATAGTGTTCCGGTTGCAGCGTCAAACACTTCGTACCTGAAATTACCATAATCGAAAGGATCGGTAAGATTCTTCACAGAGCCACCCCAGAAGGGCTCGCTGATCAGAGAGACAGGATAAACCTTTGTTGACTCACTGTTCCCGGCAAGTTTAAAATCGAATCTCATGGTGCGGTCAGTGAAATGTTCATCAAATATAAGCTGTGCCTGTGCAAGAAGCGGCATCAAAAGAAGCAGTGAGATCTGTATAGCTTTCATTATTTTGTCGTTTGGTATGGTAAAGGTACTAAAGAGGCTGTCATAAAAAAAGATAATTTGTAATTTGCAGCCGGATAAATCTGGTGTGCTATGTTTGAGTCATTTGAACCGGGACAATTTTTTAAGGAACTGCTCGCCGGCATCGGTATGTCAGCCAGGCTTGTTTCATGGCTCTCGGCAGTAATTCTGGTAATCCTGGTAGCCTTTATAGCCTGGCTCTCCAATTTTATCTCAAGGGCCATCATTGTGAAGGTTGTCTCTGTCTGGGTAAAACGGACAAGGTCACCGTATGACGATATTTTTCTTGAGTCAAAGGTGTTTCATACTCTTGCGCTGATAGTGCCTGGTGTTGTTGTCTGGTATATTGCCTCATGGGTGCTGCATGACCATGTAACCTGGCTCACCTTTGTCCGCAGGTGCTCGGAAATATATATAGTCGTTGCTTCGGTGCTCTCTGTCAATGCCTTTGTGCAGGCATGGTACAATATCTACCTGACGCTTCCGGTGTCAGAGGGACGGCCGATAAAGGGATATCTGCAGCTGGTGAAGGCACTGGTGTTCATTGCCGGCTTTCTGGTTATCATATCCATCCTTTTCAGGGTTTCCGTCACGAGTGTGATTGCTGGTCTGGGAGTCGCATCGGCTGCGCTGCTCATTGTGTTCAAGGATACCCTGCTGGGACTGGTTGCCAGTATGCAGCTATCGACCAA
>JAKEGI010000208.1 GCA_022615595.1 Bacteroidales bacterium
GGCCATAAGAATCGTTGTCCCTGTTATTTTGCTGAAATCAGGCTGCAGAAGAAAGGCAAGCCCCTTTCCTGCACCGGGCAGGGTGAGAGATTTTACACACATGATAATCAGGATCACAAACAGCATCGGCATCAAGATCTTGGTCGATTTCTCTATCCCCTTTCTTACCCCGCCGAGCACAATGGCCGAAGTGGCCAGCATGAAGATGACAAACCATAACGCAGGTCTGAGAGAACCGGTCCGGAAGGTTTCAAACATCGCCGAGAGCTCCTCCGATGTCTTTCCCTTGAATCCGCCAATGAGTGTCTGGTAGATGTATTCGAGTGTCCAGCCTGCCACCGCAGTATAAAATGCAAGTATCATAAACGCTGAAACAACACCCATCAGTCCGACCAGGAACCAGGGTTTGCGCGGAGCAAGCAGTTTGAATGTCCCCACCGGGTTACGCTGGGCTCTTCTGCCGATGACAAGCTCAGACATCATTACCGGGATGCCAATAGAGAAAATGATTATAAGGTAAACCAGCAGGAAGGCACCTCCGCCATTCTCACCCAGGATATAGGGGAATCTCCAGATGTTTCCCAGCCCTACCGCTGACCCAGCTGCCGCTGCAATGACACCCAGCCTGCTGCCAAATGAATCTCTCCTGTTGAAATCAAATCCGCTCATCTTAAGTATAATATTACTGCCCGGTTAATGCATTAAGGCATTAAAGGTGGTAAAAAACTTAAAAGGAGCAATATTTTGTTGCTAAAAAACAGGAAAAAAGAGTTTACGGCACATTCGCCCGGCCTACGGAATCTGTACCTTCTTTTTCTGCGGGAAGATCACTGAGGCCAGTATGCTGATAACCAGCGTTGCAGCGATAATGTACAGAGAATAGACGGTCTGGTAACCAATTGTGTCAAGCCAGTGGTGGAAGAGAAGCTTGAACCCTACAAAGACCAGAAGGAATGATATCCCCACCTTGAGGTAATGGAACAGGTTGACGACCTTGACAAGAAGGAAGAAGAGCGACCTGAGACCTATGATTGCAAATATATTTGAAAAGAATACTATATAGGGGTCTGTGGTAATTGAGAAGATGGCCGGAATAGAATCAAGGGCGAAAATCACATCAGTGAACTCTATCATTATCAGAACGATGAACAGAGGCATGAAGAAAAACTTCCCGTCAACCCTTTTCCAGAAATGGTGATCGATATAATCAGGGTAGATATTAAAGTGTCGTGAAAGGAACTTCACCAGCCAGTGATCGCGCGTCTCGATCTTTTGATTTCTGTTCCTGCCTATGTACATGTGTATACCCGAATAGATCAGGAACGCTCCGAAGACAAGCAGCAGCCAGCTGAATTTATGAATTAGGGCTGATCCGACGAATATAAAAATGAACCGCAGGACTATTGCTCCAAGGATGCCCCAGAAGAGCACCTGCTTGTAATTACGGGGGTCAACAGAAAATGCGGTTAGGATCATAAGGATGACAAAGACATTGTCAATTGACAATGTATATTCAAGCAGGTATCCCGTGATATAGTTGGTTGCGATTGCCTTCCGGTAAGCCTCAAGCGCCGCCGCAAAACTCTCTTCAGGAAGCTTTAGTGCGGGGTTATACAGTGCCACATAATCATTCAGGGTCTGCCAGTCGGATATATCATGAACCATGTGGCCGTAATACCTGATGAAAAAGTAGAACCCGATGGCAAGACTGATCCAGATCGTGGTCCAGGTCAGCGATTCCTTCAGTGAAATAGTATGGTGATCTTTACCTACATAGAGCAGGTCAATTAAAAGTACCGTCAGGATCACAACCCCGAAGATTATGAAGAAAATATTGTGCATCAGGAAATCTATCATCAGCGGAAATTTTGGCAAAATTAACAAGAATTCGGGACTTTGTTCAGATTGTCATGAAAGCGACAAAAAAAGGGACACCTGTTGCTGAGTGTCCCCTTTGTTGAGTATTAACCTATTAATAAGACTCACGCTTCACATAACGGGTATGCAGCAACTTGTGAGATTTATGTCCGTTCGGCTCTTCAAGAAACTCCTTATAGATTGCCACTATCTCCGGATTCTCATGCGACTTTCTGATCGCCATATGGGTATCTTCAGCGTAGATGGCTTCCATGCGTTTCTTTCTGATCTCCATATTTGTAGGTATGGGCTGTCCGCCGCCTCCGAGGCATCCGCCCGGGCAGGCCATAATCTCTATGAAGTGATATGACGCCTTACCTGTGCTGACTGCTTTTACCAGTTTATTGGCATTCACCAGTCCGTGTGCAATTGCCACTTTCAGCTCTGCACCCTCAAGAAACTTCCAATCCTCTTTCGTTCCTTCGATCTTGATTGTTGCCTCCTTGACACCCTCCATGCCACGGACAGGTACTACATCAAGATTCGAGAACGGCACCGATCTGCCTGTTATAATCTCATAGGCTGTGCGCAGGGCTGCTTCCATCACACCTCCTGTTGCGCCAAATATCACTGCTGCACCTGTTGAGGCGCCCATGATAGAGTCATATTTCTCGTCTTCCAGAGAGAGGAAGTCTATGCCTGCCTGCTTTATCATGACAGCGAGCTCGCGGGTGGTAAGGACATAATCAATGTCCTTGAATCCGCTCGATCGCATCTCCGGCCTGTCAGCCTCAAACTTCTTGGCGGTACAGGGCATGATTGACACGGAGACGACTTTGGAAGGGTCAAGACCGCGCTTCTCTGCATAGAATGTCTTAGCCAGGGCGCCAAACATCTGCTGCGGCGACTTGCAGGTGGAGAGGTTCGAAAGCATATGAGGGAACTTATGCTCAATGAACTTGATCCATCCCGGGGAACAAGAGGTAAACATAGGGAGTGCAACTGACTTGTCACCTTCCACCAACACCCTCTTCAGTCTTGTAAGGAGCTCTGTACCCTCCTCAACAATCGTAAGGTCAGCGGTAAAGTCAGTGTCAAGCACAGAGTCAAAGCCAAGCTGCCTCAGTGCGGTAACCA
Source organism: Bacteroidales bacterium (assembly GCA_022615595.1). GTDB lineage: Bacteria > Bacteroidota > Bacteroidia > Bacteroidales > VadinHA17 > SR-FBR-E99. The sequence continues at coordinate 2,995 of JAKEGI010000208.1, forward strand.
TTTTGCCTGTCACTCGCTCACCCGGATCAAATCCCAGATCCTCGCCAAGAGCAACCCTGACAGCAGGCGCAGTCTGTACAACAACATGCTTGTCAGGATCATAAATTGCATCCCATACCTGGTCGATGTAGGTCTTTTCAACCAGAGCCCCGGTCGGACAGCGGTTGACGCACTGTCCGCAGTTGGTGCATACGACATGGCTCATGGGCCTGTCATGGAATGAAGATATCTTCTGATGTGAACCCTTGTTGGCCACTGCAATTGCTGAGACATGCTGCAGTTCAGCGCAGGTGCGGACGCACCGCTGGCACCTGATGCATTTGCTGTCATCCTTGACGAATGATGGCGATGACCTGTCGATCTCATAAGGCCGGCCTGCAACCAGATCGAGGAATATATGCTCACCAAATGAGAACTCATTTGCGAGTGTCTGAAGCTCACAGTTTTGATTCTTGTAGCACTTGGTACAGTCAGCCCTGTGTTCCGAAAGAAGCAGTTCAACGATATGCTTGCGGGCATTCCTAACCTTGAGAGAGTTGGTGTAGATCTCCATCCCCTCCGAGGCTGGCATTGCACATGAAGCAATAAGAGTACGCGCACCTTTCATTTCAACGACGCAAACCCGGCAGTTCCCTGCTACGCAGAGGTCCTGATGGTTGCAGAGTGTTGGTATATTGAATCCCAGGCTCCTGGCTGCATCAAGCACTGTCGTGCCTTCAGCTACCTTAACCTGATGATCGTTTATCTTTAATGTTACCATGATGTTCTATGTGATTTAGTAAATAACCTCTTCCCTGAAATTCTCGACAATTGACTTAAAGGCATTACCCACCGACTGACCGAGGCCACACTTCGATGCGATCTTCATTGTGTCAGCAAGCTTCACCAGTTCATTCAGGTATGCTGATTTGGAATCGCCTTTCTTTACCATCTCCACACCCTTGAGCAACTGCTGGCAGCCGACGCGGCACGGTGTACACTGGCCGCATGACTCCTCTGTAAAGAACTCCAGGTAGTTATGAAGAACATTGTACATTGAGCGTGAACTGTTGAAAAGCTTCATCGAGCCTCCTGTCGGCACACCTTCAAAACCGATTATCGTCTCTGCAAACTTTTTGCGAGGGACGCAGAATCCTGAGGCGCCCCCCACCTGAACAGCCTTTGTGTCACCATCGCCGAAGGCATTGACGAACTCCTGGACAGTCATTCCAAGCTCAAGCTCGAAGATACCGGGTATTGGCGTATCACCGGAAATGGAGAACACTTTTGAGCCGCGTGAGTCCTTGGTGCCAAGCTTAACATACATATCGGCACCCTTCTCTATTATCATCATCGCCGTGACAAGGGTCTCGACGTTGTTTATTGAAGTCGGTTTGGCGAATAACCCGCTGGTTGTTGGGTATGGAGGCTTATTGCGCGGTTCACCGCGGAAGCCCTCTATCGACTCGAAGAGTGCGCTCTCCTCTCCGCAGATGTAGGCGCCACTGCCCATGCGGTACTCAATGTTGAAGTCATAACCTATCTCAACTATCAGCTTGTGAAACTTATAAAGCTCTATGTATAGCTGCGGGAGGAGATAACTGTACTCTCCGCGGAGATAGATGTATCCCTTCCTTGCTCCCATAGCCTTGCCGGCAATGGCCATCCCGCCATAAACCTTATAGGCAGCCTTGTCAAGTATCTCACGGTCTTTGAATGTACCGGGTTCACCCTCGTCAGCATTGCAGACGATATACTTCTCAGGCTCCTTCTCGGCAGCGGTGTATTTCCACTTCAGTCCTGTGGGGAAACCGGCACCACCCCTCCCCTTCAGCCCTGACTCTAGTACCTGCTCAATTATCTGCTCACTCGTCATTGCGAAGGCTTTCTCAAGCGTGCTCTTCGCATCTATCTTTTCAAAAATAAGATCAACCTTATTCAGTCCTTTGTTTTCCATGTCGTAACCGGTTTCTTTATCTGCGCATATAATCCTTAATGATATCCACAACTGACTCAGGCGTCAGATCAGTATATGGCATGTCATTTATAAGTATAGCCGGAGCTTTGTGGCACCATCCTATGCAGTTTGTCTCAAGCAGGGTAAACATCCTGTCGGGGGTTGTCTCACCTACCTTGATCCTGAGGGTTTCCTCGATTGCATTTATAATTTCAATCTTTCCCTTCATTGAACAGGTTATGGTCTTGCATACCCTGATGACATTCTTACCCCTCGGAACGGTGTCAAGAAAGGTATAGAATGAAGCTGTCCCGTAAACTTCTGCTGCCGAGATGTCAAGCTCTGTTGCAACCTCTACCATAGCTTCATCGGTCAGGTAGTTGTGCTTCCTTACAATATCCTGCAGGATCGGCATCAGGCTCTCTCTCTTCCGGCCGTGTTTCTCTGCCAGATCCTTCACAAGATTACCAGTGTGATACATATGAATTGATTTTTAAGTAATTAATTGGTTATACTAAATAAAATGGTAAAATTTTCGGCTGTGAAATTAATAACAACAGATCTTTAAAAACCTTACATATGTCATGTTTATTAATAATTAAGGTCTGAATGGAAGTATCGGTAACAACTAGATCACCTGTCTTGAGTGTGTATGCAGGCCCGTTACTGTTGAAGGCTACAGGAATAGTGACTATTCTTCTTTCATGCGGGAAACAGACATGACTACACTCTCTATCTCATCACTCAGGTTAACGTTGTTCACAACCACGTAAACGGGAACTTTAAGCAACACGGGCGAGAAATTCACTATACCCCGGATACCCATGTTCACAAGGTCATTGCACACCTCCTGCGCCGAGATGTCGGGTACGGTTATGATGGCAATCGTGACCCTGAACCTTTCTATGATCTCCTGCAGGCGCCCGGGGGGGTAGACATTGCTGTCAGCCCTTGCCTTCTGTTTGTAGGGATCAATATCGAATGAAGCAACTATGTTGATGCCCCGCTGAATAAACTGCCCGTATTTCGAGAGAGCCTGTCCCAGGTTGCCCATGCCTACCAGGATCACATTGCTTATCCTGTCACGGTTGAAGAGAGTCTCCATCTCGCTCAGAAGTGTTACGGTGAGATAACCACCCCGTCTGTTTCCCCTTATTCTATACTCGGAAAAATCCTTTCTCACCTGTTCGGGAGTGACCCCGGCACCCTCAGCCAGGGTGTAGGAAAATACCCTGGTGACTCCCATCGTGTTCAACCTCACCAGCAGCCCGTGATAAAGAAAAATCCTTCTCAGGCTGTTTCGTATGTTATGTTTTGTGATTTGTTTCACATTAACACTTCGCTTAAGAAATCACTTATGCAAGTTAAACTAACTTTTTCACAATGCAAATATAAAATATATAATATTGATTATGAGTGCGTTGTTAAAAGTACTGTAAACCCTAATCCTGTAATGGATAAAAAAAACTTTGCTTGTATTAATTGCATACTTAATTTTATTCTGTGAATCTTCTCACATAAAATGTACTACACAGGGATTAAGAAAGAAGATTGGCATCGTTCACTGGAAGAACTGCTCACCTCACATGATATTTTTGTTCCGGTGAAAGATGAATTCAGCCTTGATTATGAGCCGTTCAGGCTAAGTCAGGCTGAAAATATTGCTTACAACACTCCCAAGCCCGCCACTCCCCTCAAGAATTTCTTTCTCCCTGTCAGGGAGAATGTGACTTCAGCCAGGGATAACGGCAGGCCAAGGATCATTATCGGAGCTCCCAACTGTGATGTGGAGGCCCTGGGGTTATTGGATGAGATATATCTGGATGAGGCTTTCACCGATCCCTTCTACAGGAACCGCCGGAAGAGCACTATCCTGGTATCTTCAGATTGCTTCTCGGTAAATGATCACTGTCACTGTACCTCCTATGGCGTTAAGCCCTTTACCATGGAAGGTGCAGATCTGGCCCTGCTGTCAGAAGGGGATTATATATTTCTTAGGGTAATTTCAGACAAGGGGGATGAACTGGTCAGACAGCTACCCGCTGCCGCCGGGATAAAGGACCCTGAACGTCTCCTCTTCGGTGATCAGAGGCACCGGGAAACTGAAGCTTTGCTGGCTGAATTGAACAGGGGGCTGCCTGATTACAAGGCTACCGGTGAGATCATCCGGAGAGCAGGTGAACATATCTGGGTCAAATACTCCTCGAAGTGTGTTTCCTGCGGCGCCTGTACAACAATTTGCCCCACCTGCAGCTGCTTCCTCCTCATTGACAAGCCCGATTTTGAGAAGGTAAAACAGATGGATGCCTGCCAGTACCCCGGTTTTGAAAGAGTAGCCGGAGGTGAGGACGCACTCTTTGAACTTGCGCATCGCTTCCGCAACAGGTACATGTGCAAGTATGTATGGAGGCCTCAGAAATTCAATTCACTTGCATGTACGGGCTGTGGCAGATGCATTGAGGCATGCATAGGCAAGATCAACAAGAATGAACTGTTCATGGAACTCACCTGACGATTCTTATGGCCGGCGATACCATTAATATATATAAGCCCTTACGGGCGACCCTCGAGGAGGTGATTGAAGAGTCTCCCCTGATCAAAACATTCGTGCTGATACCGGATGAGGAATTCGTCTTTAAAACAGGTCAGTTTATTGAACTGGCCGTTGACGGCGTGGGTGAAGCACCCTTTACACCATCGTCATCACCTCTGGTGACAGACAGGCTGGAGGTCACAGTCATGAAGACAGGATATGTTACCGGAATCATGCATGAGCTCAAACCGGGTGCTGTCATGGGTATCAGGGGTCCATACGGACGAGGTTACCCGGTAAGCGAATTCAAAGGAAAAGAGGTGCTTATCCTCGGAGGAGGTTGCGGCCTGGCTCCCATACGGTCACTGCTATTCGCACTTGAGCATATGAAGGATGACCTTGAGAAGGTGATACTCTGCTATGGGTCGAAGACGCCGGCCGACTGCATTTACAAGCCTCTCTTCAGCCGGCTTAACAGTATTGATAAATTTGAAGCTTACCGTACTGTGGATGTGACCGATGGCGACTGGGACGGTCCGGTTGGAGTGGCGACCGCACTGCTCGACCAAATTAAGGTGAAGATAGAAAACTCGGTGGCAGTGGTCTGTGGCCCCCCGATCATGATGAAGTTCGGAACAATACGGCTTCTGGAGATGGGCTACCGTGACGAACAGATATACCTCTCCATGGAAAAGAACATGTCATGCGGCCTTGGCAAATGCGGCCACTGCATGATGGGTGAATTTTTTGTCTGTAAAGACGGCCCGGTATTCACTTACAGGGAGATTAAACATAATCCTGAAATTTGGAAATAACCTAAAGGATAATGGGATGAAGGTGGAAACAGATGATCTGAAACAGATCAGATTCTTTGAGAAATACTCTGATGAGCAGCTCGGAACTATTGCCAGTATCTCAACCATCAGGGAATTCAAGGTAAAGGATATAATCTTTGAACAGTATGATGAACTTTCTGAGGTTTATGTACTGTTGTCAGGCTCACTTTCCCTGGGTATCAGCCTTCCGAAGGAGAAAAGGATACACCTGGGAACTATTACAGAGGGACAGCTGTTCTCCTGGTCGGCCGTATTCAAGCCATATATTTCCACAGCCTGGGTTATGGCCATCACTCCTGCCAGGGTCATCGCCATCGATGCAAAGAAGCTTAACGAAGAGATTGAAAGGGATTGCGACTTTGGCTTCAAGACCATGTCGAAGATTGCGCAGACGATATCTCAGCGGCTCAGTGATACAAGGTTCCAGCTCATGAACCAGCTGAACCTATAGACATAAGAACTCATGAAGGTGCTTATAGATATGATAAAACTGAGGGCTGCCATGACGCAGGACCCATCCCTGGTACTGCCTGAGGCTCTCTGTTACAGCTCAGCCAATACCAATGGCCTCAAGACCATACGTGAACTGGCCACCTTCAGGTTCACCTGCCGCAGGTGCGAAGATGCCCCATGCATCGCCGTCTGTCCTGCCGATGCCCTTGAGAAAGACAGTGACGGCGTGATCATGCGCCACACTAATCTTTGTGTCTCATGCAAGTCGTGCGTCACTATATGTCCCTTCGGCACGATGATGAC
>JAKEGI010000209.1 GCA_022615595.1 Bacteroidales bacterium
CTATTAATTCCAATGATACCTGAAATTATCAGCATCAGGCATGATGACGGGTCTGGCTTCCGTGTCGAATGGGTCGACAACGAGAGCAGTTTTCTCCATCTTCACCCTGAATATGAGATCGTTTTGAATATTAGCGGGAATGGCACGCGTGTGGCCGGTGATTCCGTGGAACTCTTCGATCACTATGACCTTGTAGTGTTCGGCCCCGATCTGAAACACCTTTGGAACTTCTACCGTGATGATGAGAAGGCAAAAGGAAATCATGCCATAATGTGCCACTTCAGACGGGAATCGATCGGAGAACCGCTTCTCTCACAGTTTGAGACCAGGAGACTCAGGAAGCTTCTTGACGATGCCTCCCGCGGTATAGTCTTTACGGCAGAGACAGGAAGGGCTGCCGAAGGTCCGATGAGAAGCATGCTCACCGCCACAGGAATGAAAAAGATGGTCAGCCTCTTCCAGCTGCTTGAGACCCTCTGCTCGGCGGACAAGTATGAGTTCCTTTCCGGGGAGATATCTGCCGGGGCACGTGAGATAAAGGATAGTCGCCTGACTGATGTATGCACATTCGTCAGGGAGAACTTCTACAGGCATATCCCGGTGACAGAGGTTGCTGAGATAGCACAAATGAGTCCTCATTCATTCAGCCGCTTCTTTTCACATAACACTGGCAGTGGCTTCGTTGATTATGTCAACCAGGTAAGGACCAACAAGGCGTGCTACCTCCTTCGCGAGACAGACCACCAGATAAACGAGATTGTTTTTGAATGCGGTTTTGCCACCGTCTCCAACTTCAATAAACAATTTCGCAAACACGCCGGCATGTCTGCCCGCGACTACCGTGCACAATACCTGAAATGATTAACAATTAAATGACTACCTGATTATGGGAATGACGATTACCGAAAAAATAATTGCAGCTCACTCAAAATACGAATCCGTAAAACCCGGCGACATTATTGACATTGTTATTGATGCGCGTGTGGCAAGGGACTTCGGGGGCGCCAATGTAGTCAAGAACCTGAATGACTTTGGCCTCAGGGTTGATGACCCTGCAAGAACCCTTTTTACCTTTGACTGCAATCCAACCGGCTCTGATCAGAAATATGCCGTGAACCAGCATTTCTGCAGGCAGTATGCCCGTGCCAATGACATAAAGGTTTATGACATCAATGCCGGGATAGGCACACACCTGCTGATAGAGGAGGGGTATGTATGGCCAGGCGCTACCGCCGTCTCTACTGACTCACATGCGAACATACTGGGAGCGGTGGGAGCTTTCGGACAGGGGATGGGTGACATGGATATAGCAGCAGCATGGAACAATGGAAAGGTGTGGTTCAAGGTTCCGGCATCTGTCAGGATTAACCTTCACGGGGTGCTCCCTGCCGGAGTGAGTGCAAAAGATGTCATTCTGAACCTTCTTAAAATCTATGGGGCCAACACTCTTCTTGGTTACAGCATCGAGCTCTACGGTGAATCAGTAGAGGTTATGACACTCGACGAGCGCATTACCATTGCCTCCATGGCAACAGAGATGGGAGCAATAATCATTCTCTTTCCCCCTTCAGAGGAGATCATCACCTATTGCCGCAGCAGGGCACGGCAGCCGTTTGAGCCTCTCTTTGCTGATGAGGATGCCATCTATGAGCTCACGGCCGATATTGATGTGACGACCTTCAGACCTATGGCCTCACGCCCCGGAGAGCCTCATGATACGGTAGCTGTCAGTGAGCTTGGCGTGACAAGGATAGATTCGGCTTTCATAGGCAGCTGTACCAACGGCCGCATTGAGGATATGCGCATTGCAGCAGAGATATTGAAAGGAAAGAAGGTCGCACCCGAGGTGGTTCTTAAGATCGTCCCTGCTACCGATGTAGTGTGGAACGAGTCTCTTGCCGAAGGCCTCATTGAGATATTCAAAAGTGCCGGCGCTCTTGTCTCCAACGCAGGCTGCGCAGGTTGTGCGGCAGGACAGGTCGGACAGAACGGTAAAGGTGAGATAACGGTAAGCACGGGCAATCGCAACTTCCCGGGCAAGCAGGGTCAGGGAAGCGTCTACCTTGCATCACCTGCCGTTGTAGCTGCTTCAGCAATAGCAGGGTTTATCACAACACCCGGTAACATCCCTGCCACTCCCCTTGAATTTGTAAGAACCACATCTCAGCAGACCGCAGCAAAAAGCAAACCTCAGAATGCCGGAGGAGAACGGCCCACCCTAATTAAGGGCAGGATATGGATCATTGAACGCGACAATATCGATACTGACATGATCTTCCACAACCGTTATCTCGCTATAACCGAAACAGGGGAGATGGGCCAGTACACCTTTGATAACCTCGAAGGCTACCGTAATTTTGCCAGAGAGGCTCAACCAGGCGATATCATAATCACGGGAAAGAACTTCGGAAGTGGCAGTTCGCGACAGCAGGCTGTAGACTGCTTTATCTCGCTTGGAATACAGGCTATCATCGCCCGTTCATTCGGGGCCATTTACGAACGCAACGCCATCAACGCAGCTTTCCCGGTGCTGACATACGACTCTCTCGCAGTGATAGATATTAAAGACAAGGATATAATCACCCTTAACCTTGTCACAGGCGATGTGACCAATGAGCGCAACGGTCTCAGGACTGCTGTCAACCCATTCTATGATGCGCAGTATGATATATACATGAAGGGCGGGCTGCTCGGCCGGATTCAGTAACATCAAAATGACCATGAAACCAAGAACATTTGTAGAAAAGATTATGGATGCTCCTGAGGGAGCTGTTGTATTCAGGAAGCCTGATATTATCCTTACTCATGACAATACCTCGAGCATTTACCAGACCTTCAGGAAGATGGGAGGGGATAAGGTCTCCGATCCCTCTCAGATGGTTGTAGTGCTTGATCATAATGCACCTCCGGCAGATGCCAAACTGGCAACTCAGTACCAGGATATAAGGAATATCGTTTCAGAGCAGGGCATAAAGCGCTTTTACGATTCAGGGATGGGTATATGCCACCAGATGATGGCAAATCATGCACGTCCGGGAATGATAATCGTAGGCTCTGACAGCCACACCTGCACCGCCGGCGCTTTTAATGCGCTGGCAGCAGGTATTGACCGTACTGAGGCAGCCGGCATCTGGAAGCGTGGTGAGACGTGGTTCCTGGTTCCTCCATCGATGAGGATCGATCTCAAGGGACGACTGCGGCCTGGTGTAAGCGCTAAAGACCTGTCCCTTTGGATAATAGGCATGCTCGGCTCTGACGGAGCCAATTATATGTCAATAGAATTTCACGACGAGGGAGTTGCCTCACTGTCAATAAGTGAGAGAATGACCGTAGCGAACCTTGCATCGGAGATGGGTGCAAAAAATGCAGTCTTTCCCTGTGACGATCTCCTGCGAAAGTTTACAGGAGAGAAAAGGCCGGGAGTATGGGCAGATGAGGATGCCGAATACCACTGCCGCATCTCTATTGATCTTTCAGAAGTGTTCCCCCTGGTAGCAGCCCCGCACAATGTTGACAATATCAGGTCAGTCTTCTCCGTAGCAGGCACGGCAGTGCAGGAAGGTCTGATTGGCACCTGCACCAACGGCAGGATAGAAGACCTCCGTATAGCCGCTTCGGTGCTGAAAGGAGAAAAAGTGAAGTCTGGGTTTCAACTCCATATTATACCGGCTTCAAAAGAGATTTACCTCCAGGCTATCCGGGAGGGCATCATAACTGATCTTATTGAGTCAGGAGCAAATATCCTCAGTCCGTCATGCGGGCCCTGTCTGGGTACCGGTCAGGGTATCCCTGCCAACGGGCACACAGTTATCTCAACGGCTAACCGTAACTTCCTCGGAAGGATGGGTAACAAGGAAGCTTTCATCTATCTGGCCTCACCTGCAACGGTAGCAGCCTCTGCCATCACGGGTGTCATCACTGACCCCCGTATGACGAAGGGAAAGGAAATCTTTCCGTTCAATGCACCACAGAGCAAGACAAATGTGATCAGGGAGGGAGAAAACAGGAAAATGGGTAACGTCTGGCATTATGCCGATGTTGACAATCTAAATACCGACCAGATGTTTGCCGGAAAGCACACCTACAGTGTCATGAGCTCCGACGCCAAGGCAATACTGCCACTCCTCTTCGGCGATTTTGATCCCTCGTTCAGTAAAAATGCAGCTGCAGGAGACATAATCATTGCCGGTGATAATTTCGGTTGCGGCAGCTCGCGTGAACACCCCTCGGTGGGTCTCTCAGCGCTGGGCATAAAGGCAGTGATAATCAAGTCAGTCAACCGCATTTTCTACCGTTCTTCTATAAACCAGGGACTCCCGCTGATTGTTCACC
>JAKEGI010000210.1 GCA_022615595.1 Bacteroidales bacterium
CATTAACAGTTCTGAATATGACCAGCAGCGCTATGATTGGTCAGCAGAAGCCTCATATAAGTTCAGCAGGAAGTTTTCAGTCGATTATTCCATTGGAATGGAGCGTATCGTCAATGATATTGGCTATGTCGGCACCGGGATTGGTGATGAGATCTTCTTCGGCAAGAGGGGAGTATCCACAGTTGAGCACACTCTCTCAGGTGCCTTCATCTTCACTGCCGATTCATACCTGTCGTTAAGGGGCAGATATTACTGGTCAAAGGCAGATTATGACGGCGACTACTTTCTGCTTCTTGATGATGGCACCCTTGAGCCATCAGCCTATGGTGGCACCTCGGACCTGAACACGAACTTCCTGAATATTGATATGGTCTACACATGGCGCTTTGCTCCCGGTAGTGAGCTGTCAGTAGTCTGGAAGAATGCCATCAGCTCATTTTCTGATTATATAATCGAAAGTCCTGGTGACAATTTCAGGGATATGCTTGGCCAGCCACAGTCAAACAGTATCTCTTTGAAGATTTTGTACTACCTTGACTACCAGAATTTCAAAAAACTGTTTTAGTCATTATTCTTATTTGCACTATGATTCAACGGATTCAAACTCTTTTCCTGATTGCGGTTGTAATGCTTTCGGGCTTAATGATGACAGGTGATCTGCTTCTGCTGGATAACAGTACAGGCACACTGTTTTCCCTGCGATTTACAGGCCTCGGAGAGGCTGACGGAGAGCCCATCCAGCGTCTCTGGCCACTGACAGTGATCATGGTCCTTGTTCCTCTGCTTGCTCTCACTGCAATCTTTCTCTACAGGAACAGAACACTGCAGATGAGGCTGACCATGATAACACTTTTACTCTCACTGGGAACCCTGATACTCGGAGCATATTATATATACATGTTCGACAGGAAGATAGACATTACGGTAATATGGAAGGCAAAAGCAATCTTCCCGCTGTTGTCTGCCATTATCGCGTGGCTGGCATACCGGGGCATCTTAAAGGATGAACTCCTGGTAAAATCGTATGATCGCCTCAGATGATCTCGAGCCTCTCCTGATCGGTAATCTTTTCACAGTAGTGGCATTTAAGCGCCACAGGCTTCTTTGATACAACCCTGAAGCGGGTTGTAACCTTTTCAAAATTGGTGATGCACTTGGGATTCATGCACTTGGCAATAGCTGTGATGGTATCCGGTACTGAGACAACACGCTTCTCGATGACCTGGTAGTCCTTTATTATATTAAGCTTCGCATTGGGTGCCACGAGAGCTATGCGGTTTATGTCGTCATCCTCGAAGAACTTGCTGGCTATTTTGATGATGGCCTTCTTCCCGTCAGTCTTGCTATTGAGGTTCGTGCCGAAGGTGATCTGGTTCCTGATCTTATCAAGACCGAGGATCTTGATTACCTTGAAAAGGGTGCTTGCCGGTATGTGATCGATGACTGTACCCGACTCTATAGCACTGACCAGCAGCTGCTTGGGGTCATTTATGTTTTTCATGGTCTCTTATTTTAGTCCCAGTAACATACAGATAATTGCCTGCCTGGTGTAGACACCGTTAAGGGCCTGCTCAAAGTAGTATGCCTTGTCATTTGAATCAACATCAGGATTGATCTCATTCACGCGCGGAAGCGGATGCAATATCTTCATGCCGGTTTTTGTGCCCGAGAGCATGTGATCATATAAGACATACGCATTCTTGACCTTCTCATATTCCATCGGGTCTGAGAACCGTTCGCGCTGAACCCTGGTCATATATATTATGTCTGCATTGTCAATGACACTGGCAAGGTCAGCTGTCTCCTTGTATTCCAGCCCCAGGTTGTCAAGATAAAGTTTGTACTCATCCGGCATCTTCAGCTCATCGGGTGCCACAAAATTGAACGATGTGCTCCACCGCGACATTGCCATCAGCAACGAATGCACGGTACGACCGTATTTCAGGTCACCGACCATGCATATGTTCAGATGATCGAGTGTCCCCTGCGTTTTCAGAATGGAGTAAAGGTCGAGAAGGGTCTGCGTCGGATGCTGATTGGCTCCGTCACCTGCGTTTATCACCGGTACGGTGGCTATCTCGCTGGCATATCGTGCACTCCCTTCAATGGGGTGACGCATGACTATCATATCAGCATAGTTATTCACGGTCCTGATAGTGTCATTGAGGGTCTCACCCTTGCTTACACTTGAGCTTGATGCATCGGTGAATCCGATGACCTTGCCGCCCAGTTTGTTTACCGCACTCTCAAAGCTGAGACGGGTTCGGGTTGAAGGCTCAAAAAAGAGTGTTGCCACCACCTTGCCACTGAGGATCTCCTGGACAGGGTTCTTTTCAAACTCGGCGGCAAGCTTCAGGATCTTCGCGATCTCATCGGTGTTAAGATCGTCAATGGAGACTAAGCTTCTGGTTTTCATTAAGATATGTTTTACTGCCTGAGTTATTGCAAAGTTATATAACAATTGCTCACATGACAGGGATGTTAAAAAGTATTGAAAAATATATACCGGTTACTTAACTTTTTTGAGACAGTGAGATTCCTTCCAGTTTGAGAAGCCGTCGTGTGACTCTCTCAGCGTGAGATGCTCTTACTGAGATATCAGCTTCACAGTTCTCTTCCGTGCAGGTAAGATCATGCTGAAGGCATCCTTCTTCCTTTATTGCTTTCATCACTTCGTTCATCAGAAGGTAGGGGAAGGTGACAAGCCACCTCTCCATAACATGCATCTCAACAATATTTGCATTGGCAAGTGCATCTGACGCTGCTGACCGGTATGAATTAATCAGTCCGCTTACACCAAGAAGTGTTCCGCCGAAGTATCTTATTACAACAACAAGAATATTAGTCAGCTCACGGGTGTTTATCTGCCC
>JAKEGI010000211.1 GCA_022615595.1 Bacteroidales bacterium
CCTGTGAGGGCTGCCATACCTGTGCCGAGAAGATCTTTGTCTCATCATCCTGCACCGCGCGGGTGACATAGGCGGGGATGCGTTCGCCGCCGCCGCCCCTCCATCGCACAGCCAGCTTGTACAGGTCACCGTGTGCTATCATTCCCTCCTCAAGTTCGAGGACCCAGTCTCCCTCTCCAGCACGGTGAAGCCTGTAACGGTCATCTTCCTTCCATCCGTTGAAGGTTCCTATAAGCGATATTGCTGTCGCATTGGGGGCATGTTCTCTGAAAACCCAGCCTCCCTCAGTGCGGTGAAGACCATACCAGTGATGCCCGTTTGCAAAATCCGTGAGACTTATGCCACCGGTGATGATGGCTTCGCGCTCATTGCTATAAGTGAGGCGTGAATCGATGACTGTCCTGAAGGGGTCAAGCCATGGATCAATCTCATAAAATTTTCCGGACATCAGGTACAGGGTTTGCTCTGTCTCTAAAATTACAAAATTCCCGACAATGAGAGCTTACTTCTTACAGAGATTATATCCCCTTTGTGATTGAACATGTTGAAGTTGATCTGATAATCCTGAGTATCATCGGATACCGGGAATTCATAAACTGTTGTTTCTCCGGATTCAATAGCATGACCATCATTCCAGTAAAGTGTGTTCCTGAAATCAGGCAGGCGCGAGTGACTGGCTTCATCAACGCTGTAGTCCGGTGTAAAGAAGGCCTTTGACTCGTCATACATCTTCCATGGTATTCTTATTGAATTATCCGGCAGCCGGATATCGTTGTAATTTCCCTCATGCGTTGTCACACTGATTATCCCGGGAAAGAGAAGGTTTCCAACCATGTAATCACCTGTTATGACGTCAATCTGTTTAACATGGGCAGGGTTTAGATTAAGAATAATATCAGCATCATCAACAGGTACGAGGTCAATGAAAAGAGCCGGAGATCTTTTAAGTAGAGGATCGTAGATCACAGATCCCTCCTCTCCGCGCCCCGTTCTTACCGACACTATTTTTATGAGCTCAAAGAATATTTCTCTCATTGATGAGAGGCTGATGTAATCCTCAAGCAGCACTTCCAGGTCGGCCCTGCCATAGAGCCTGAATGCAGGTGGCCTTACGGGCAAAACGGGTATAAGAGATGCTGTATCGGTGATACCGTATATTTTCCTTACCTGGTATCTTACCATCAGTTGCTCCGCCTCAGCTTCACTCTCCGATGGTGTGGTGTCAGCAGGAAACTCGGAGGGAATATATCTTTCGGAATACCTGTTTTCAAAACTGACCGGCATGCTCGTGCCTCCGCTATCAACTCTGATAATAATATTTTTTATGTTCTTTTTCTTCTCAAGAAAGAAGATAAACCTGCCTGTACTGTCTTCTTCAGCATATTGAAATGAAGGAGAGAATCCGAATGCGGTAAGATAGGCTCTGGGACGTGGTAAAATACCAGGGTCTTCATTGCCAGGTTGTGTCATATATAGAAATCTTCCCTCTCTCTCCTCAAACCATCTGTTCTGTTCGAAGCTCCCGGAAGTGATTTTCATCCAGTCTATCCAGTTGCTTGTGGCCCCGAGAAGTAATATGTTTTTTGTTTTTGTTGAAAGTGCGGGGAATGATTCTCTCTGGAAAGGCAGGTTTACCGGAAGCCTGATCTCTGATCCGAGCATAAGGTATTCTGATGCAAGCAATCCTTGTTTTCCGGGAGAGGGAACAGAGACTGACAGGCTTCCGCTACCAGCAACCAGTCCCTCAATTTCAATTCTGACATTATCCCTTCTTTTAACCGGGTGGGTGCATTGTATTACAGGCTGGTTGACGCCCGGCACCGGGATGAAGATGTACCTTTCGCGCAGGAAATTACCCTCAGCATCAAAAAGTGCAATATTGTTTATTCCCGGAGAGAGCTCCCCGGCAGGTATGATTGTATTGAATTCCTGATTGCGGAAGTTAACCTTTTCATTTAACAAAATCTTTCCGCGCGACTGTACCAGGATAATACCAGAGCGAAGCGTGGAAGATTCCTTGCCGGTTATCTGCCTGGCACTGATTGTCACCAATCCTTCCTCGTTGTAATCGGCACTCAGTATAATTCCTTCGTCTGAAACGGCCGGCAGTGGAAATCTCTCAGCTGTCGCTTCCGGTACGAAATAATATTGCACTCCCTTTTCAGGAATGAAACTTGGCAGACTCGTCCCTGAGCTGTCACACATTACATCAGCTACAATCAATCCCTCTTCAGTCTGAAGCCACCCGCTGCAAGCAACAGGATAACCATATTTATTCAAGGTGATTATCCCTGTCCGGTTCTCCACACCGTTAATGAGATTGCCCCCTTCAGGAAGGAAGAATATTTTGGATGGAGGGTCATTGCGGAATTTTGTGCCTGTAAAGAGATTTACCTGTCTGTCTGAGAATGGATTAACAACTGTTATGCTCTTCATGAAACATCCATGTGGCAAATAGTTCTTCATTACTGCAGTATAGGCACGCAACATGTAGGGCCCTGATGAGAGAGTGTCAGGAAGGTAAAGCATCACTGTTCCGGAACCTTCCTCTATCATCATGGTTGCCTGGGCTACAGGCCGGTTATCACATGAAAGGATCTCCGCATAGACATAACTGTCGCATGATGCAAGAATAAGATCGGGGTAACTCAGCAGGTATCCTTTTATCCTGACAGCTTCACCCGATACATATATCTCTCTGTCGGTATGTAGCCACAGCTCCTCGAATGGTTTTATCAGGCCGTAGTCCTCCAGTTTTTCGCCTGCAGAGCGGAGATCAGCAGGGTTTTCCTGACCGCTAAGTATTACTGGCAGCAGAGAGGTAAGAAGCCAGGCTAATATTACCTTACTTTTCTTTATCATTGAAAAGGGAATGATATACTTTTTTATGACCAGGCTGATTCCAGTACTCAGGCATTATCGTACTTCCGTTCATGGAACAGTCAGCACATTCTCTCCTTTTGGAAAGAACGTAATAGTCAAGAGGTGGGATGGCACCAGTTGGTGGATCCGGAGTCCATTCAGTAAGTATGTAGATGTCTTTATGTATTACGGGATCCCACAGGCTCACCAGTATCGTGTCAAAGGGACAGGATCCATAAAAGGCAGGAAATTGAAAATGATAATTCTCAATGAAGAGTCTCTTCTCTGCAACTCCTGTAACACTGAAAAATCCGAGGACCTTAAGGGCAGGATCGTCAATGCAGTAGATGTTACTGGGAATTGATGAGGGTACCACATCGTAAAGCCCTCCTGCGTCGAACACAACCTTTCTTATATTTTCCCAGTAAATAAACTCTTCCTCATTAAGAGAATATTGCCTCACCAGGATGCTGTACTTCGCTGTCAGCCTGTCAGTCTCAGGTGTGATAAATGTAACCGGTTGGTCTGTTATTCGGCTCTCGGCAAGGACAGAAGTGCTTTTGATGTTAATATCCTTTGAGTCTGCCGATTTCCAGCATATACGGTTAATTATTGTATGATAGTGCCATGGTAGTCTGAATTCCCATGTTTCTGTAAAGTCCCATCTGAAAAACCTGCATTCACCTGTCGGATCATAGGTGTTGACATAAACCTGATATCCTGGTGTCACCTGTCCCGGATAATAAAATTCATTAAATTCTAAATCCGAATCCAGAGAGTCGATTTCCGGGACAGGAATGAGCTTCATATAATCCGATTCAAAAAAATGACCGTCACCTTCAACCTGTAATCTGTATTTTCTTCCGGTTAATGACCTGAATTGTAATGAGTCTGACAGGTACAGACCTCCGCCTGCGTGTGTAAATGGGTATTCATTCCCGGCATCATCAATAACGGCTACGTTAAAATTATTTATCGAGGGTTGAGGCTCTGTGGGATTCAATGGTTGCGACCATGAAATTCTTACCTCAAAGACTTCATTCATGTCAGTCACCTGTCCTTCTATGACAATCGCATATTGTTCCCCCGTAATCTCAGGTATGAACTGAGTGACACACGAGCCAGCCAGGAAGGCAACTATAAATAATGTCCAGGTTAGTTTCTTCATTGAGCGGGTTAAAAATCAAAACTATATGCTATTGTCGGAATGGCATTTGCAAAAACTGAAAGCCTGTAGGCGTTGACGGTGGTGCCGTTTATTATGAAGTATTCTGAATAGACATTGTCACGCCCGAGAAGGTTATAGCATGAGAATGTCCATACAGGATTCATGAATTTGTCTGATTTCAGGTTGCCCTTTAACCGTGCTGAGATGTCAAGTCTTGAATAATAGGGAACTCTGTATTCATTCCGGTCTGAATACTGAACAAGCCATTGTCCTCCGGTCTGGTACATTCCGACAGGGTAGGTTATTGGGCGGCCGGTGTTATAAACGTAACTAAGGGCGATGTTCCAGCGTCGGGTCAGAGCATAGTTCAGGCTCATCCCCAGATCATGAGGTTTATCATGAGAAGCCGGGAACCATGTACCGCCGTTGATTGCCTCACTCTCAAAGTCACTTGTGCTTCTCATCAGTATCCTTGAATAAGTATAACTGATGTACCAGGTAGTCTTTCCTGATACCTTCTTAAGCATCAGCTCAATACCATAGGCTCTCCCGTTAACGCTGACAATGTCTTTTTCAATGCTTTGGTTCATGGTAATAATTGCACCACCCTTGAAGTCGATCATATTCCGTATAGGTTTATAATAGACCTCGGCAGAAAACTCAAGAGTATTCCACGGTATATTAATGTAGTAGCCGGCAGAAAACTGATCAGCAACCTGTGGATTTAGGTAGTAATCAGACAGTTTCCATATATCAGTCGGAGAGATGGAAGTAGTATTTGAAAGCAGGTGGACGTATTGCCTCGTTCGGTTATAGTTCAGTTTGACTGAACTCGATGAATTTAACAGGTAATTCACTGACAACCTGTATTCCGGGCCTGAGTAGGTCTTGTAAAACTTGCCATCAGCGATCATGAGCGTATCATAGACTGTTGCCATGCTCATAGGTAATCCGGGCTGATAGAGCCTGATTAGCTTTGGCCCTATAGATGAGAACAGTGAATACCTTAACCCGAGGCTCAGCGACAGATTATCAGTAAGATCCAGCCTGTCTTCAAAATAGACTGCACTCTCGAGTGCTTTTTCCCTTTCCAGTGTCTTTGCAACCACCAGTGATGAGTCAGATGCCGGTCGGTAATCTCCGGGGAGGATGTTATAGTTGATGAGTTCTATGCCTAAGTTAAAGCTGTGCAGAGTACCGGGTGACCAGTCAAAATCAGCACTTACACTTGCAAAATTGAGCTTATAATCAAGGCTAAAGGCATTCTCAGGTGTGCCAAGACTCCTTATATCATACCTGTAGAGACTGGTATTGGCTGCCAATCTCATCG
>JAKEGI010000212.1 GCA_022615595.1 Bacteroidales bacterium
CCTTACTGCTGCCTCGATTCTCGTTTCATAACCAACGGTTGAGTCATGCTCGTCGAGCTGCAGGATAAGGTAAGGCTTCCTGTAATTATCGAGAATCTCCTTGAAGTACTCGACCACAAACGAATCAGGTGAGCATTTGAATGAAGTTATCAGGACAGGGTAACAGTTTTTTGTTCTGGCTGCCATCTCAGCAGCATGAAGTATTTTAGATGCGAACTTCCATTTTATTGTCCTTATGAGATCTTCGGTTATCAGGCCATCGGTTTGCCTTAAGGGCATCATATCCATATAAAAGGTTGTTATGCCCATTTTTTCAATGATCTCAGGGATTGAGTTGTTCATTGCCGGCGATAAAACCGTATAAGGGCGTCCCAGGAGCATAACATGAATGTCATCAAGATTCTTCGTGCCGCTTTCATAAAGAGCTTTCCATTTCTCATTTGCAGAACGGACATGATTCATTGCCTTTTCATACGCCAGGCTGATATTCAGAAATCCGATGTCATTAATACCGGCTGATTTGAACATTTTGTACAGCTCCATGCGCATGTATATCTCACCCTGGGAAGATTTGAGCACCGGCGTCAGCAGCTTTTTGCCGTTATTAAGATTTTTCCGGACAGATATAACAGATGAAACATACTGTGTATAATAACAGTATTGTTTGTTCAACTTTGTCTCATGTGGTTCCTCAATATATACCGGCAGGAAAATATAATCGGTCTTATCATTCAGATAATCAACATGTCCGTGCATGGCGGCAATCGGGGCACAAAACTCGGCGCCGCACAGGTTCTTTCCATCTTTCGCCGGTGTCAAATACTCCTCGCTGGTGACAGTCGTGAATGAAAGGAGGTCAAAGAATTTCTGCCAGAAAGGAATCTCTTCAAAAAGGTGTAATCCGGCCGGGATGCCAATGGTAGCTGTTTTTTTACCGGGTCTGGCAGTAGGTCTGAACAGCTCTTTTCTTTTTCTCAGAAGCTGAAAGCTGAGTGATTTGTTCCTGACAAATTTGTGCGTATGGTAATCTCTGCCACACAGGAATCCGTATGCCTCTGTCTGGCTTTCTATTTCCGCAACTTTAAGTTTGCAGTGATTAGTGCATAATTCGCATACTTCAGACCTGACAGGGATAGTTTTCTTATACAGGTCAAGACCCCTGAATATTGATTCTGAAACCCCCTGGTCTGCCAGTTCAAGTGCCACACCGAGGGCGCCGGTGAGGTGGCAATACCTTGAAACCATCACCGGTTTTTTAAGTTTTTGCTCCATGGCAGCCACGAGAGCCCTGTTTTTGGCTGTAGCCCCCTGGAAGAAGATATGATTGCCGATTGTGACCCTGGAGGCAACCCTGGTAAAGTAGTTCTCGCATGTTGAATGGAGCACAGCCGCAAGGATCTCTTCTGTCGAATAGCCTGCCATCAGGTAGTGATTGAGATCCCGCTCCATGAAGACCGTGCAGCGGTCGCTTGCCATCGGGGACCTGACCTTCTCAACCCTGTCGGCATATTCATACAATGAGCAGCCCAGCCTTTTAGCCTGTTCCTCTATGAAACTTCCTGTTCCGGCAGCACATACATTATTCATCACTGAAAAGGTGACCATGCCGTTTCTCATCGATGTGAACTTGGAATCCTGTCCGCCGATCTCAATGATGGTGTCAGTCTCGTTGTCAAGCTCCCATGCAGCCCTGGCATGGGCCGTTATCTCATCAAGGATAACGTCGGCGCCAATGATTTTTCCCGTGAACTTACGTCCCGAGCCTGTAGTCCCTGCACCTGAAATGGTGAATCTGACCTTATGTTTCTCCGAATAATCAGATATTGCTTCAAAGATAACCTGCACAGCCTGCAGCGGCTGACCCGATGTTCGGGTATAAAAGCCTGCCATCACCTCTTTATTCCTGTCAAGCAGAATCGCCTTGGTGCTTGTTGATCCGATATCAATACCGAGAAATAGTGATCCGGCATCACATCCTGTCAACGACGAGTACTGATCGACTTCAACAGGCTTCATATAGGGGAACAGGGCAGAACGGAATTCATAAATTTCATGTGCACCGAAGTCGGGATAATCAGACTGCTTAAGCTGCAGGGGCGGATGATAATATTTCTTCTCCTTCCGTTCAGGTGAAATAAGATCACTTATACTTAACGGCTGTTCGTCAACCTCCGCACCGTTCCCGGCAGAGAGCATCGCGGCTCCTATTGCACCGTAAACGTGGGCATATTCATCGACAGTGATCCGCATACGGGTAAGCTGTTCAATATGGCTGATCACTGACTTATTTAGAGCGACGCCTCCTGCTGCGACAACCTCTTCACGGGCATTGCCTTTAAACACAGTATCAACGATGTTCTTTGCCAGTCCGTACGATAAGCCGTCGCATATTTCAGAGAGTGAGAAGCCCTCCTGCTGTGCATGTATCAGGTCGGTCTTGGCAAAGACTGCGCATCGCGAAGCTATCAAAGGGATCTTCCCTTTATTCCCGAAAGCAATTTTGCTGAATTCCTGGATGTTTTTAAGGTTTAACCTCTCCGCCTGCTGATCGAGAAAATTGCCGGTACCTGCTGCGCATGAGCTGTTTGACTTATAGTTGCTGTACTCACCGTTTTCATTGAAGGTGACCAGTCCGAATTTCTCGGCACCGATAATGAGCAGCGATCTTACCTCAGGATGAAAATGTCTGGCTGCAGTAATAAAAGCTACTCTCGAGTCGGCTGATCTTCCTCTTTTGATAACTAACCGTGATGATGAGGTAAAGCCGACAGCCCTGATATTGTTGATATCCTGGTCCCTGAGTAGTGTCAGCAAGCTGTTGGCTATCTGTCCCTTATGAAATTTATAACCGTAATGACCAACCTGGTGGTGTTCATCAAGTAAGACTACAGAGACAGCGACTGAACCAACATCAATGCCAAGAAAGGTATTCTTCATACGGAGCATCCACTTTATTCAGTTTACACAATAATCAACTTATACAGCAATGGCTATCAAAGTTAGCTTAATCAATCCTTTAAAGCAAGAACTCATCGCTGTCATCAATCCATTGTGTAAATGTCTTTTTAAAAAAATCTTTGTTTCTTTGTAC
>JAKEGI010000213.1 GCA_022615595.1 Bacteroidales bacterium
ATGCAGACCATATCAGGAGTCAGCGCTGTAAGTGTCTGGGGCTCAAAGAAGCTTGCCATCAGGATGAAGATGGACCCTGCCAGGCTGGCAGCATACGGCCTCACCCCGCTGGATGTCAGGAATGCCGTCACACGCGAGAATGTGGAGCTCCCGTCAGGCAGGATTGAAGGTGACAACACAGAGCTTACCATCAGAACAATGGGTCGTCTGAGGACTATCGATGAGTTCAATAACCTCATAATATCAAAGAAAGACGACCGGGTGGTGAAGTTCAGCGATATAGGTATTGCAGAGATTGATGCCGAGAACATACGTTCTCACCTGACAAGCAACGGCTTGCCAAGTGTAAACGTGGTGCTTGTGCCTCAGCCGGGAGCAAATTACATAGACATCGTTGATAACGCCCTGATAGTTCTTGAACAGCTGAAAAAGGACCTCCCGGAGGATATTATGACGGAGGTGCTTTTTGATAATACAATCTATATAAGGGAATCGATAAAGGAGGTCAGGCATACGATAACTATCGCCTTCATTCTGGTGGTCCTTGTCATATTTCTCTTTCTCCGCAACTGGAGAACCACACTCATTCCTGTCATCGCAATACCTGTTGCGCTTATCGGTGCATTCTTCGTAATGTATATTGCGGGATTTACAATCAACATACTTACTCTCTTTGCCATAGTGCTGGCGATCGGGCTTGTGGTTGATGACGCCATCGTAGTGGTGGAAAACATCTACACAAAGGTGGAGCATGGCATGAGCCCGATGGAGGCAGGCCTCAAAGGATCGAGAGAGATTTATTTTGCGATCATAGCCACAACAATATCGCTGGTTGCCGTCTTCTTTCCTATTGTCTTCCTTCAGGGCGTGACAGGCCGTCTCTTCAGGGAGTTCAGCCTTGTGATAGTCGGAGCTGTGACAATTTCAGCCTTCGTAGCCCTCTCGCTCACCCCGATGCTTTCGACCAGAATACTGAAGCATAATGCCATGGAGGGGCGGTTCTACCGTGCCACGGAACCATTCTTTTCCGGCATGATCAATTTATACCGCAAGCTGATAACCTCTTTCCTGAAGCACAGAACCTATGCTCTCGGTATCATTGTGGCAGCTGCTGCACTTATCCTCTGGTTCTGGACAAAGCTGCCATCGGAGATGGCCCCGCTGGAAGACAGGGGTTATGTAAGCGTCAGCACCAGGGCTACCGAGGGAACCACATATGAATATATGAGCGAGTATATGGAGAAGATATACCCGGTGGTGAAGGAGAGCGTTCCCGAGAGTGACAATATAATGCAGATGGTAGGCATGGGAGGCGGAGGATCCGGTAATATGAGGATCCGTCTCGTTGACCTCGACAAACGCAAAAGGTCGCAGCAGGAGATCGCCGCCGATCTCTCACCCAAACTGCGCCAGTATACCGATGCCCAGACTATTGTTTCACAGCAGCAGACCTTCGGATCACGCCGTGGCGGACTGCCGGTGCAGTATGTTATCCAGGCCAAGAACCTTAATGACCTTAAAAGGGTCATACCCGACTTCATGGCTGAAGTTGCAGAAAGTCCATATTTCTCGGCAAGCGATGTGAACCTCAAATTCACCAAGCCTGAACTCACAGTGTACATAAACAGGGAAAAGGCATCGATGATGGGGGTGAATGTACAGAACATAGCCCAGACAATGCAGCTTACCATGAGCGAACAGCGTATCGGATACTATATCCTTGACGGCAAACAGTACCAGATACTCAGCCAGTTTGACCGGGCAAAAAGAAATGACCCGCGTGACCTTACCAGCGTATATGTGCGTAATGACAAGGGAGACCTGATACAGCTTGACAACCTGGTTGAGATACGCGAGAACAGTCTTCCGCCGCAGCTTTACAGGTATAACAGGTTTGTCTCAGCCACTGTCTCAGCAGGCCTTGCAGGGAAATACACAATCGGCGAGGGCATCGAGGAGATGGACAGGATCGCTGATAAAGTCCTGGGAGACGATTTCAGCACAACGCTCTCAGGTGATTCAAAAGATTTCGTGGAAAGTACCTCAAGCCTGCTGTTTGCCTTCGTGCTTGCACTGGTGCTTATCTACCTCGTTCTTGCAGCGCAGTTCGAGAGTTTCCGTGACCCCATTATCATCCTGGTAACTGTCCCTCTGGCGCTTATTGGTGCCCTCTTTACAATGGTTATCACTGGCCAGACACTTAATATTTTCAGCCAGATTGGATTGATAATGCTGATAGGCATGGTGGCAAAGAACGGGATTCTTATTGTCGAGTTTGCCAACCAGCGACAGATAGCAGGTCTGAGCATTATGGATGCTGTGCGTGAAGCCTCTGTTTCACGCTTTCGCCCGATACTCATGACGAGCCTTACCACAATGCTTGGCATCCTTCCCCTTGCTCTCGCCACCGGTGCCGGCGCTGAGAGTCGCATATCGATGGGCGTAACCGTCGTCGGAGGACTCTTTTTTGCAACATTCCTTACACTGTTCGTCGTTCCGGCTGTTTACAGTTATCTCGCAGCCAGGAAACAATCAATAACCTATACAGATGAGAAAAATAAGGCATAGTCTTACTTTACTATTCATACTCCTTATTGCTTCCGGTTCAATTGAAGCACAGCAGAGACTTACACTTGATGAGGCCATTATGGAAGCGCTTGAGAATAACTATTCTCTCAAGATAACCAGGAATGATCTCAGAATATCTGAAAACAATGTAACCCTGGCGCCGTTTCTGCCGACGGTGACCGGGACCGGAAGGCAACAGCAGACTGATAACACTGTTTCTGCATCGTCAGCCGACCCGTCAGATAACCGTACAAATCTTTACAGTGCCGGGGCGTCACTCAACTGGAGGATCTTCGACGGTCTCGGGATGTTCACCACATACAGCAAGCAGCAGCAGTTGCTTGACATGAGCAACCAGAGGGTCAGGATTGAGGTGGAGAATCTCATAACAAGAGTATGCACTGAATATTACAATATCATTGTGCAGCAGAACTATCTCGAATCATCTGTCACGTCACTTGCTCTTTCCAGGTCACGCTATGAGAATGCAGAAGAAAAGTATCTGCTTGGAGTAATTTCCGGCCTTGAGCTGCAGCAGGCAAAAATTGACCTGAATGCTGACAGTTCTGAGATACTGTCTCAGTATGAAACTGTGAACAATGCCTATATACGCTTCACGAAGCTGCTTAACGCAGGTTTGCAGATGACCTTCGATATCCGGGACACTATCATTCTGGCTCCGGAAATGAATATTGATTCTCTTCGCAGCCGGACTGTCAGGTTTAATAACCAGCTCATTCTCGCCCGTCAGGGAGAGATAGTATCGCAGCAGGATCTTGACCTTGTAAGGTCTCTCCGTTATCCGACCATCAATTTCAGCACGGGTTATAACTATAACCGCCTTCAGTATCCATGGGAAGCGAATTCGTATAACCAGACCAACGGGTTCAACTGGGGATTCAACATGACATGGAACATCTTCACCGGTTTTGAGACAAAAAGAAAGATCTCAAATGCCAGGCTGGAACTTGAAAGCACCAAGCTGGCATATCAGGATATCGAGAATGAGATACTCGGCGATCTTGAGTTATTGTACAATGCCTATATAAACGGAATAACAGTCACCAATTTCGAGACAGAGAGTGCCGAAGTTGCACGTACCTCACTTGACATAGCCATGGAGAGATACAGGCTGGGCTCCCTGTCAGGGCTGGAATTCAGGGAATACCAGAACAACTATCTCGATGCCATCAACAGGAAACTGACGGCATTGTACAGGGCAAAGGTCTCAGAGATAGGACTGCGTCTTCTCGCAGGTGAACTCACCGAGTAGTTTCCCGCCTGTTTCTTTTGAATGCCTTTATTCCCTGAAATGTCAGCCATACTACGAAGAGAGCGCCCAGTGCATACATGGCCCAATCGAGATAAGGCAATATATGGTCGCGCATGTCATAAG
>JAKEGI010000214.1 GCA_022615595.1 Bacteroidales bacterium
CCTTACTGCAGAATTTTCTGCAAGGTCGGCTTTGATAACCAGATCATTATACCATTGTGAAAAACTTTCCTCCTTGTTAGTAAGAAACTTGGCCATTAGTTTGGTATGCGATTTGAATATTGTTAATTAGCAAATTAAAGGAATTGCGCAAAAATAGGCAAAACTTACGAACCGGACAGGGAGGCAGGCCATGAAAACAAAAATAATAGTCACAGCAATAAGCACACTTGCCATTGCTGCTTTTGCGAAGGCCTCGGAGATGCCTGTATCAACAGGTGATGAGGTTTACAGTTCTGGCGGTCAGCAGGTGGTTGTGAACAACTACTACAGTTCTTACGGTTATGAATATGCTTCGCGCCTCAGGCGATTCCACAACACATATATTGCGTTCGATTTCTATTCACCTGTTTATACTGAGGTATACTGGTATAACTATACTCCCGGCACCCGGGGTAATAGTACAGGCCAGGGAGGCACTGACAGGGACAAGAGCAACAACGCTAAACCAAAAGATTCGGGGAGCTCAGCCCCGTCCGGGACAGTGTCACGCCAACAGACCCAGAGCGCTGTCAAGACCACCTCAGTTGGCAATCGAAGGAGCACGGAGAAATCATCAGAACAAAAGTCTTCCGGTGATGAAAAGAGCCAGAAAGAGAACTCCTCTTCAGGCAGACGACTATAATATTTAAGAAAACCTTAACATTGGTACGGTATTTGTATTATTCGGTTGTAGATAACAACAGGAGGGTAAGATGAAAAATATAGTGTACATAATCGCGGCAGTACTTGTAATTGCAAGTTCATGCTCATCTCCCAACTCCATGGGAGTGACAAATGACGACCTTTACTTCAGGCCCTCTGATGAACAGGTTGCAGTTGCCGAAACCGCTGTAACAGCCAAAAGCAGTGACCAGATATATTATGACAACATCTTTGCTTCAGATACCCTTGTAGCAGATGACTATGTTCCCTCTCAGGAATATGCTGCTCAGTACGGAACAGGTACGGAGGCAACAGTAGTAAATAATTATTATGGCGGGAGTGCTGCTGAAAGGGTTTATCTCTTCAATGATGGCATATATCCTTACTGGAATGAACCGTACTACTCACCATTTTCATTAAGCCTGTCATTCGGAATCGGCTATGGCTTCGGAATGGGCTTTGGCTACGGATATCCTTACTATCCATATTCATACGGCTGGTATGATCCCTTCTGGGGTTATCCCTATTACCCATACTACGGTTACGGGGGCTATCCTTACTACGGTTACGGGGGTTATCCCTGCTACGGTTGTGCCCCGGTACCCTGTTATGACTGCAATTACGATAACGGCAGCGACTATATTGCACGCAGGGGAGGTTACAGTAATTCAAGAGGTTACACAACCAGTGACACGAGAAATAATAAATCAGCATATACAACCACAGGCGCAACTTCTGCCAGCAGAAGGACTGGTGTCACTGCCACCGCAATGACCCAGACATCAACCGGGGAAGCAGTATCAGGTTCAGCTGCCGCAGCAACATCTGCAGCATCAAGGAGAACCCTGTCACAGGCAGGGGCAACGGTAAGGTCTGAGTCGGGGTACAATAACACCACCCAGACACAGTCATACACCCGTCGTGATGCAAGTAGTACTTTAGCTCAGAACAGGCCTCAGACACAGTCACAGAGTGTTAACAAGCCTCAGTATCAGACTACTGAGAGGACTTATACTCCCAGCTACAATAACCCGAAGATGAGCTCAAGGCCTTCATATAACAACAGCCGAAGCACCGCTCCGGGTACCAGTTCAGGCAGCAGTTACAGCACTCCTGCAAGGAGCAACACCGGGTCAAGTGTGCAGACCAGGAGCAGCGGGTCAGGCTATTCACCTTCGAGATCATCATCGGTTCAGTATTCTGCACCGTCACGCAGCAGTTCCTCAGGCTCGAGAAGCTCATCATACTCGGGAGGCAGCAGCTACAGCAACTCTTCATCCGGAGTTTCAAGATCATCTTCATCAGGGTCTTACAGCTCCGGATCATCTTCAGGGTCGTCCTCCTCATCAGGCGCCGCATCTTCATCAGGCGGCGGTGGAAGGAGAAGATAGATTCACCTTATAACACAGTGATTATATGTTCCGCAAAAGCAGGAGCAGGAGGGATCGTATACCAATAAATACCCGTAAAATGAAAAAGATAGCAGTAATAATAGCTTCAGCACTTCTCATTCTTCCCCTCTGGGTGAGCGGACAGAATATGGATGATGTGCTTAGATATTCGAGGTTGTTTTACCAGGGTTCGGCTCGCTTTAATGCCATGGGAGGAGCATTCACAGCCCTTGGAGGCGATATATCGGCAATTGCAATTAACCCTGCCGCTGCTGCTGTCTTTCGCTCCACAGAGTTTTCTGTGACCACAAATATGCTGTTCCGCAATACAGAGACATCCTATAACGGATACTATTCAAATAACGGGATTAATGAATTCAACCTCGGTAACGCAGGACTGGTTGCAGCAGGAACATTGGGTGGCAGCACAGGTCTCGTCGGGGTGAGTTTCGCATACACCTATAACCAGACCAATGATTTCAGGGAGTATGCAGTTATTGACGGTGTAAGCAGTGCAAGCTCCATGTCTGATTACTGGGCAGCAGGTGCAGACGGATACTATACATGGGAACTGATTGATTATACCGCAGCCCCCTATATGGCGTACGAGTCATACCTTATTGATACTCTTTCAGGCAGCTTTACCGAATATGCCTCAATATTCTCTTATTACGGCGAGATGGATCCGGCATATGGTCAGCGTACCAGGAGAACAATAGACAATGGCGGATATACGGGTGACCATACAATCGCTTTTGGTGCAAACATATCAAACATATTATATATCGGAGCCGGATTCGGCTTTCAGGCCTTGCAGTATACGGGACACTATCTGCACAGTGAGGAGGATAACGAAAACAACGTACCCGACCTGGTATATTTCAACTATACAGACCATTTCAATGCTTACGGAAACGGATGGAATTTCAAGGCAGGGATAATTCTGAGACCCATCGAGAGTTTGAGACTGGGGTTCAGTTTTGCAACACCAACGGTTTACAAGATTGATGAGGTTTTCTACAGCAATCTCTCAGCATTTCTTGACAATGACACGCCCGGTGACCAAAGTGATGACGCTGAACCACTTGTTGAGCAGGACCCAATGAACTATGCGTACCAGATTACCACTCCATGGAGGTTCAATACGGGCCTCGCACTGCAGGTCGGAAAGTTTGCTCTTATAAGCGCTGACTTTGAATTTGTTGATTATTCAAAGGCTTACCTGAGATATGGTCTTGACGGTTACGACTTTGTCAGTGAAAATGAAGAGCTGAGGTCAGAACTGAAAGGTGCAGCCACGCTGAGACTGGGAGGCGAGGTACGCCTTGGGTCTCTGTACCTGAGGGGAGGCGCCGGATATACACAGTCGGCTTACAGGGAGGTCACTCTCAATGAAACAAGTGATTTTATTCATCTCAGCGGCGGAATAGGTTACAGGCAGAAGAATTTTTATGTTGACCTGTCGGTTGCCGGAATGCTGAACAGTGAGGTATATATGATGTATCCCGACGGATGGCTTGAACCTACATATATTGATAACAGAGATATAAACGGAGCGTTAACGGTTGGTTTTAAGTTTTAGTTTGCAGACAACAGCTGCTTGTTCTCCAGGGACCTCAGCACCAGTGCTCCGGTCCCTGGTCCGTTATTAAGCAGCGCGTCAATGATACTTAGGCGGGGAACAAACCCGTATTTCTCCCTGAAAACCTGAATATATGGCGTTTCATGGTAACCTTTTAATAATGACGGTCTCTTTGGGGTGATAAGATATCTGTAGTCATTGATTGCGGCCTTCTGCGGCTGATAGATCTCAGTGAATGATATCTCTGCCTTTATCCCGACGGCTCCACATACCGCAGACAGGCTTTCAGTATTAAGGTCAATAAGAAACCGGAATGGTTTGCGGATTACGCTCTCAATGAGATCGAAATAATATTCAAAGAAAGGTGCATTCGCACAGGCAGAGATTATGCTCCGCAGGTGATGATCCCTCCATCTGCGTCTATTGTCTATTTCAAGCTCTTTCAGGGCGGTCTTGTGGAACGAGCCGCGCAGCACCGGAACAGTGAGCGTAAGCGGGCCGTTGGTTCCCAGTATCACACATCTGTTGCGGTAGGTCTGTTTCAGGAAGTTTTCCCATTTTTCGATCATGACAACCGGGTTGTGAGCAATAAGGCTGAAATACTCTAAAGGAGGGAAGTATGCCGTGGAGAGAAGTATTGGTTCCTGCATCCTGAATTACATCCTGTTGATCCTGCTGGCGGAAAAACCCGCTCCGAAACCATTGTCAATGTTAACCACAGTTACACCTGCCGCGCAGCTTGTAAGCATCGCCAGGAGGGCTGAGATACCCTGAAACGAGGCTCCGTAACCGATACTGGTGGGAACAGCTATCACCGGCATGTTAACAAGTCCCCCGACGACGCTGGCCAGCGCTCCCTCCATCCCTGCTATAACAATGGCCACCCTGCACTCCCGTATCTCGGGCAGCTTGTCAACCAGCCTGTGTATACCTGCCACCCCGGCATCGTAGATCCTTAATACATTGTTCCCCAGCAACTCAGCTGTGACAGCAGCCTCCTCTGCTACCGGAATGTCGGATGTACCTGCCGTGATAACGGCTATCCTTGCCGGAGGAGGAGTCAGTCTCTTCTTCTGGATGCTGATGATGCGTGCCACGTCATGATAGAGTGCATCGGGAAAGAAGGGGCTTATATATTCAAACAACTCCTTGCCTGCCCGTGTACCGATTATGTTGTTCTCGTGTTCCTGCATCACGGTGAAGATTGCCCTTACCTGTTCGGGAGTTTTTCCTGCACAGTAGACTATCTCAGGATATCCGGTACGCAGTTCACGGTGATGATCAATACGGGCAAATCCGAGATCGCTGTAGGGAAAATTACGCAATTTTTCCATCGCTTCATCAATGCTGACTGATCCGTCGCTTATCCCTTTCAGTATCTTTTTCAGTTCTCCTGCATCCATCGCGTTATACTATTTTATTCATACTACCGCTTCTGTAACCCTCCAGGTCTATGGTGACATATATGTATCCAAGCTCTTTTAATCGTGAAACAACCTTCTCTCTTACCTCGTCTGAGGTGATTGAGCAGATCTGCTCTTTTCTCAGCTCAATGCGTGCAATTTCACCGTGAACCCTTATACGCGGGGCTCTGAAACCCAACTCCGCAAGTAAAAGCTCTGCCTGTTCAACCTTTCTCAGGTCAGACGGTGTGATTATTGTGTCATGGGGGAAGCGGGTGAGAAGGCATGTATTTGACAATTTCTCGCTTATATCAAGCCCTGCATCACGGGCAAGCGCCCTGATATCTTCCTTCGTCAGTCCCGCTTCCAGAAGCGGACTCCTGACCTTTTGCTCTTCAAGTGCCCTCATCCCTGGACGGTAATCATGAACGTCATCTGCATTGGTGCCGTCGAAGATCGTCTCAATTTTTTCTTCTGCCGCAATTTTTCTTATAGCTTGAATAACTACTGTTTTGCATAGATAGCATCGGTCAGGAGGGTTCCCGGTTACTGACTCAGGTATGCCAAAGGCAATCTCCCGGTGCTTCATCCCGACACTCCGGCAGAATACGGAAGCCTCACTGACCTCGGATGCAAACATATAGGGGGTGTTGACTGTTACAGCCATAAACCTTGCGTTGCCAACAGTCGAGGCGACGCTGACAAGAAAACTGCTGTCTGTTCCACCAGACAGTGCAATGATGGCTGACCCGGCATCGGACAGTATTCTTTTTAACCTGTTATGTTTGTCGCGCAGGGTCATCGTCATTTTGTTATAAGGGCGTTAATCTCATTCAAGACCTGCTTCATAGGAATGCCACTCCCGGAAGCAATTTCAGCACAGCGGTCAGCTTCAGGTTTGGCGGATACAAGCCGGCCGTTGAAAAATGACTTCTTTATAACAACCGGGCCAAACCGGGTCTCTATCTCTTCAAATTCCCTGTGCAGAGTCTCCTTTGTGAAATGAGATATCCTCAATCCGATTGTGGTCGATTCGGTGAAAAGAATCTCTCTTATCCTGCTTATCTTTTCCTCTTCGCAGATAACGCTTATGGTAAATGCAGGCCTGCCTTTTTTCATGATGACAGGTGTAAAAAAGACGTCCCTGGCCCCGGCATCAAAGAGTTTTTGAGAAACGTATTCGGACAGCTCAGGGTTCATATCGTCAACATTGCACTCAACAATTACAGCCTGGTGTCCTGAGCCTGAATCATCGGCTGTTTCTGCCAGGAAAACTCTTAAAATATTTGGCCGGGCGGGATTGTTTTTCTGTCCTATGCCATATCCGGTTGTCTCTATATTGAACTTAAGCCCGTCAGGTGCCGGAATGGCAAGAGTAGATATGATTGCTGCACCTGTGGGAGTAGTTGCCTCAAAGTCAACACCACCAGTATGAACCGGAAAACCCCTGATAAGTCTTTCTGTGGCAGGCGCCGGTACAGGAAGAAGCCCGTGTTCACATCTCACCATTCCGCTACCCAGCTCAATAGTGTTTACATATACTTTTTCAACTCCCAGGGAGGTGAAGCAAATTGCGGATCCAACGATGTCAATTATAGAGTCTATGGCGCCTACTTCATGAAAGTGGATC
The DNA here is from genome assembly GCA_022615595.1 of Bacteroidales bacterium. Lineage (GTDB taxonomy): Bacteria > Bacteroidota > Bacteroidia > Bacteroidales > VadinHA17 > SR-FBR-E99. The sequence goes on from JAKEGI010000214.1 coordinate 6,709, forward strand.
TCATTCACCGGTTTATCATGTACGGCAGCTTCTGCCTCAGAGATCTTTGTAAATATCTTCATTGAAAGAGCAATGACATTCTCCGGCAGGTCAGAGTTCCGGATGATCTTTTCAATATCTCCGAGGTTCCTGTGGAGATGGTCAGGTTCATTATGGCCATGGTTATGACCAGGTTCAGATGGATGGCCGGAGAGATCATCAGTCACTACAGTCACCTTTGTCCCCGAAATACCGTGTCTCTGGTCAGATGTTATCTCCAGCTTCCAGCCGCTAATATTCAGTTTCTGCAATCCGCTGATCAGTGCATCGCGGCTGACACCCAGGTCAATCATTGCCCCCAGGTTCATATCCCCGCTTATCCCGGAAAAACAGTCATAGTATAATACCTTCATTGGTTTTAGCTTTTTTAACAATTTAATTGTCTGCGCCTCTGTTGCCCGTAAGCAGCGCTCTCAGGCCGCTAATATAAGAATAGAGAAGCTATATATTAAAAAAAAATGTAATTTGCACCCTCACATTTTGGGGTAATAGAAATCATAGACGGGTATGAAAAGAAGAAATTTTTTGCGCAGCTCGCTTGGTGCGGGTTTAGCTGCGGGAACCTTTATTAGTCTTGGACGGTATGAAAAGGTACTGGCAGGTAAA
>JAKEGI010000215.1 GCA_022615595.1 Bacteroidales bacterium
AAAGACGCCGGCGTTGGCATCCATGCATGAGGGGAAAAGGATCGTGTCTTCGGTGCCGAGGAATTCTGTCACTCTCTTTTCCAGCTCGCGGTGTATGTCCTGAGTTCCGCATATGAAACGTACCGAAGACATCCCGTAACCTCTTGTGTCAAGTCCCTCATGCGCTGCCTTAATGACCTCAGGGTGGCTCGAGAGCCCCAGGTAATTATTGGCGCACATGTTTATCACCTTTTTCAGGTCAGAGCCTGTAGGAAACTCAACCTCTATGTCGGCTGACTGTGAACTGTGAATGAACCTCTCTTCCTTGAATATACCAGCATGCTGAATCTCCGACAGCTGTGTCAGGTAGATGTTCCTTATTTTGTCTGGGTAACTCATTGCTTTGAATATTTGTTTATTTCAGGTATTGGGTTACCAGTGCCACAATGCTGTTTACACTGTCAAATGCCTCGGGCGTCGCCTTTGAAGGAGGGATTTTGATTTTGAACTTATTCTCCAGGAAAACGAGCAGTGATACCATTGAGAATGAGTCAACATAACCGCTTGATATCAGTGGCGTCTCGTATGTTATTGTGACATCGTCATCATCAATGTACTCCTTGATGACATATTTAAGGATGAGATCCTTCATTTCGTTAAGATTCATTTCTTCCATAGTTTGTTGTTTTGAAATTTTCAGGGATTATTCAGGGTAACTGCTTAATCATTTTCTAGAGTGGATATGTCACCGATCTCTTCACCCCATTCCCTGGCATGGAGAACCCGTCTCATTATCTTGCCGCTGCGGGTTTTCGGCAGTTTGTCCATAAACTCCACTGCCTGAGGCATTGCCAGAGGTGATAGTTTTTTTCTGATGAAATTCATGATATCAAGCTCAAGGTCAGGACTCTGTGCAAAGCCCGGCTTCAGTGTGATAAAGGCCTTCACAACCTCCATGTTTATCTCATCAGGTTTTGATGTCACGGCCGATTCTGCAACAGCCGGATGCTCCAGGAGTGCAGATTCGACCTCGAACGGGCTGACAAGATGCCCACCGGTGTTTATGACATCATCATCACGGCCAATGAACCAGTAGTAGCCTTCCTTATCTATGCTTGACCTGTCACCTGAGAGATACCAGCCGTTCACAAATTTTTCCTTGTACTTTTCAGGATTATTCCAGTATGTTCGCATCATTGCAGGCCAGCCGGGTTTAAAGGCTATCAACCCTGCCCTTCCGTGTTCAGTTATGGGAGCATAGGTCACCGGATCAAGGACTGTGCCCGTTATGCCGGGGAATGTTCTTCCCATCGATCCGGGCTTGACCTTCATGCCGGGGAAGTTCGTGATCATTATTGAACCTGTTTCCGTCTGCCAGAAGGTATCAAGGAAAGGCATTCCGAACACCCTTTCCGACCATATAACAGCCTCTGAGTTGAGCGGTTCACCCACGCTTGCCAGGTGACGGAGGGAGGAGAGGTCAAACGACTTCACAATCTCATCGCCGGCCTTCATCAGCGACCTTATCGCTGTCGGCGCTGAATACCAGACTGTTACCCTGTACTTCTCAATGAATTTATACCATGCCTGGGCTGAGAAGCCCGAGTCAAGAACACACTGTGTAATCCCAAGACTCCATGGGCCTATTATACCGTAAGATGTGCCGGTCACCCAGCCCGGGTCGGCAGTACACCAGTAGATGTCGTCATCACGCAGGTCAAGCACCCACTTTGTTGTAAGATACTGTGAGATAAGTGAATAATGGACATGCTTCACTCCTTTGGGCTGGCCTGTAGTTCCTGATGTATAGTGAAGAACTGATGGTGACTCGGCTGTTGTCGGATGAATATCAAACATCTCAACAGGATCTGACTTCTCAAGATTAAAGAGTATCTCTCCCTTCTCAAGGTCGGATGCCTTTACACCGTCAACGATGATCACATATTCAAGATGAGGCAGTTGCGAACGTATTTTTCTAACCTTTGAGAGGTGTTTCTTTTGTGTGATTACAGCTCTTGTCTGAGCATTTTCGAGTCTCACAAACAGAGATTCATCCCCGAATGCTGAAAAGAGAGGTTGCACTATAGCCCCGATCTTTAATATCCCAAGGAAGGAAAGATACAGCTCAGGTATCCTGTCCATAAACAGGCATACCCGGTCGCCTTCTTTTATTCCTGATTCGCGGAGGAAAGAACCGATTGTATTGCCGGCAAGCCTGATGTCATTGAATGTATATTTCTTCTCGACACCGCCGAATCCCTCATAATGGAGGGCTACCTTGTCCTTATTTCCTTTCAGGCAGATCCTGTCGCTGCAGTACCATCCGATGTTGATACTGTTACCGGGTTTATATTCAAGTTCCTTTTCCGCTATAGTCCAGCTGAAATCCCTGGATAATTCGTCGTAGGTAAGATGATCGGACATAGATGTCATTTATAATGGTTTCTCGATGAGATCAAGATATAATAATTTTATAAAACAACGTTTGCCAGCACAGATTTTTATCCTGAATCTACCAGTTCAGAATGACTTTTCCGCAGTTACCCTCCTCCATCACATCAAATCCCTTCTGGAAGTCGTCTATATGGAAACGGTGGGTGATGACCGGCTCGAGGTTGAT
>JAKEGI010000216.1 GCA_022615595.1 Bacteroidales bacterium
GGGAGCCAGTCAGGAACTGAAGGGGTGATAAGCCCGAATACAACTACCTTCAGCCCGCTCTTTCTGATGACTGTATATGGCTCAAAGTAGGGTTTACCTGTTGCCGTGCTTACAGCATTGGCAGCCAGGAGAGGGAAATTATACTGACGTCTTACCCTGTCGTAGACCGGGTGTCCTGCTTCAATGTCATGGTTCCCTGCTGTTGCTGCATCATAGCCAAGATGATTCAGTATGTCAGCGATTACATGGGTACGGGTGGTATCAACAAAATTATAGTAGTATGTGAGCGGATCACCCTGCAGAATGTCACCGTTATCGAGCAGGATCATATTCTCTGCAGACCCGGACTCAACCAGTGTGGCCAGGTTGGCAAGAGAACGGTCTGTCTCAACTCCATCCGTGTTGTCAAATGGCAGCAGCATGCCGTGAAGGTCGGTGGTGACATAAATATCCAGCTCTCCACCCGGGGCAGAGGTACATGAATGCAATGATATCAGAATTGATATGCAAGCAATAGTAAAGAGGGATCTCATGCAGAAAGTTTGTTTAAGGTTTCAAATATAACCATTAACAATAACAATGAGATACCCTGAACTGTTGCGTCGCATTGTCTCTTTTAGAATTATTATACCTCTTTTTATCTGCAGACTTGTTAACGGACAAAAAAACTCAGCAATTATCTGATTTAATCTGAAAAAGATCATATATTTGTGTAATATTAATATTACATATTAGATATGTACAACAATGTATTATCCCAGAAATGCTGAAAATATAGTCAGGGAATATCTTCACCTGTTTCCGGTGCTTGGTGTTATGGGGCCAAGGCAATCGGGCAAATCGACAATGCTCCGTAAAACGCTTGGGGATGATTTTGAATATATCACGTTTGACGACTTCGAGAAGAGGGAGCTTCTTAATAATGATCCTAAGAAGTTCATTTCGAGATATTCCCGCAAGGTAATATTTGATGAAGCACATTATGTCCCCGAACTTTTCCCTCTTATCAAGCAGGTTGTTGACAATGACCGGTTTAATTACGGGAATTTTATTCTTACAGGGTCGGGGCAATTTCTTATGAGCAAACATTTCTCTGAAAGTCTTGCCGGAAGGATTGGCCTGATACAGCTTATGCCGATGCAACTGACTGAAATACCTTTAAGCAAACAACAGACAGCGATATATAGCGGTTCTTACCCGGAACTTGTGGTTCGAAACTGGTCTGGAAGCAGGGCATGGTATAATTCTTACCTGGAGACCTATATCCAGAAGGACCTCAGGCAGATGACAAACATTGCAGACATCCATGCTTTTACAGCCTTTTTAAGGTACCTGGCTGCGAATGCTGCCCAGGCTGTAAACCTGTCAGAGATATCAAGGTCAATAGGTATTTCGGTAACTACTCTTAACCGGTGGTTATCCGTTCTGGAAGCATCATACGTTGTTTTTCTTCTGCAGCCATATTATAAAAACCTTGGCAAACGGCTTGTTAAAAGCCCCAAGATCTATTTTATGGACACGGGCCTGTTGTCATACCTAACCGGTATCGAAGCCAGGCAGATTATTGAAGGAGGAGTTATGGAGGGTCAGTTCTTTGAGAATTTCATTGTATCCGAAATACGCAAACATATATTTCACTCCGGGTCCTCTGCAAGGATGTTTTACTACAGAACTAACCACGGAGATGAGATTGACATCGTTCTTGAACAAGGCAGCAGGACCGATCTGATCGAAATAAAAGCCTCAGAGTCATACAGGCCTCTTTTTCATAAAATCATTGCTAAGTCAGATTTCGGAAGTGGCTCTAAGAAAGTTGTTTTTCAAGGAGATACTTCAGAAATGTTAAATGATATCACGGCTGTCAACTTTGTTGACTTTCTGAAGGGACTATCATCAGAACAGGTGTAATTTCTATGGCAAGGACAAATATTCTCATATGATGGCAATCCGACACTGCGTCGGGTTGGGGTAGATCTTATATTTTGTCTGCTCTGGTGATGATGTGATGGCTGTCAATTTTATGCTGTAGTATAAATTTATTTCCAGTAGTGCTATCTAATTACATAGTTTAAAGCCGAAAACACAATTAACGGTAACTAATTTTGTGTCAGATTAAGTTCTTTATTAGCCTGATATAATCTATTTTTGTGCGGTTATGAATACCCTTTCAGGGCTTGATATTGTCTCACGGAGCATGCCTGCAGGATTGCGCGGCAAAAGGGCCGGCATACTTTGTCATGCAGCGAGCATCACTGCTGATTTCAAACATATCACTGAAGTTTTCGGAAAAGGAAGCGGGTGCCATCTCAGTGCCATTTTCGGACCTCAGCACGGACTGCATGGCCAGACACAGGATAATATGATCGAATGGGAAGGCCGGACTGACGAGGTGCTTCGAATACCCGTGCACAGTCTTTACGGGGAGCATCGCAAACCTACACCTTCAATGCTGAATGGCCTTGATGCGCTGATAATAGATCTGCAGGATGTCGGAGCGAGACTCTATACCTATATCTGGACCGTCAAACTATGCATGGAGGCGTGTGCCGAGGCAGGGATACCTGTCTGGATTCTTGACAGACCCAACCCGATAGGCAGGGTACAGGCAGACGGTCCGGTGCTGAAGGAAGAGTATTTTACCTTTGTCGGCGGAGCCTCAATTCCTCTTTGCCACAGGATGACCATCGGTGAGATGGCTCTATGGATCAGGGGAAAATATATCCCCCGCTGCGATCTCCATATTGTCAGGGCAGAGGGATGGAAACGCAACTCGCTCTATCGTGAGACCGGCCTTCCATGGGTGCTCCCCTCTCCCAACATGCCGACTCCTGAGACGGCAACAGTTTACCCGGGCACAGTGCTTGCCGAGGCTCTCAACCTGTCGGAGGGCAGAGGTACTGTGATCCCCTTTGAGCTGACAGGCGCTCCGTTCATAAATGCAACAAGCATTTATAATGACCTGAATTCGAAGAACATCCCCGGTTGCCGCTTCAGGATACATGACTTCATCCCCACATTTCACAAGTTTGCAGGGCACTATTGCAGGGGCATTCAGATTCATGTCACCGACGCTTCACTCTTCAGACCCGTGGCAACAGCCCTCCATCTCTTCGATTCAATAATCAGAACATCTCCTCCTGACTCACTGAAATTCAATCCTCCTCCATACGAATATGAATACAGGCTTATGCCTTTTGATATACTTTCCGGAGACAGCAGGATGAGAGAGGTTCTTGAGAACAGACTATCGGTCAGCGAGGAGATATCGAGGTGGGATGCCTCCATAGAGGCATTCTCCGCCGAGTTCAGACAGATAGCTTTATACAGCGAATAGAGTGATCAGCGCAACTGATATCATCGCATTGTCACTGATAATTTTCTTTGCCTCAGTGGTACGGGGCTTCACTGGATTTGGCCTTGCCCTGATAGCCGTACCGCTGATACAGTTCTTTCTTCCTGTCACTGATACCGCTGTGTTCATCGCATTCATCAACTTCATCTTTTCACTGGTATATTATCAGAAGTCGAAGGAGATTGTGAAGGGACAGCCTCTTGGAATTATGGCACTTACTACAGGAGCAGGCGTCGCTGCCGGCACCGCCATATTTAAATATGTGCCTCCATCAAGTATACAGCTTGTCTGGGGCGTGCTGATCATAATGATTGTATTTTCTATGTTGAGGGGCATGAACTTCGGGATAAAGTCAGACAGGAGTGCACTTGCCGCTTCAGGGTTATTCGGAGGTATTCTGGCCGGATGCACAGGCATTACCGGACCGCCTGTAGCAGTAATCCTTTCCTCAGTCAAGACGCCGAAAGAGAAATTCAATGCGATCATTTCAATGTTTATCTTCTTTGCAGTATCATACGCAATTCTCTTCTATCTGCTGGCAGGTCTGATAAGAAAAGAGATACTCCTGCTTGCAATCTGTTCAGTGCCGGCTTTACTGCTCGGTCTGCGAACAGGTGATAAACTCATGGCCAGGATAGGACAGAAAACTTTCACTCATGCCATATATGCAGTGCTGGTAATCTTGGGTGTGATTACCATCCTCAAGGGAGTAAAAGGATTTATATCCTGATTTTATGCTGTTCACAGACACATATAAAACCATTACAGCAGAATCAAGAGGGCTGTACAAGGATAGGGGCAGCAGGTTCATTGCCATTGCAATGCCTGTGACTTCGCACGAAGAGATCAGATCAAAGCTGGAGGCCCTGAGAAAAGAGTATCATGATGCCCGGCACCATTGCTATGCATGGGTGCTTGCTCCAGACAGGCTGGCCTGGCGCGTTAATGATGACGGAGAGCCTTCAGGTACTGCCGGCAGGCCCATCCTGGGGCAGATAA
>JAKEGI010000217.1 GCA_022615595.1 Bacteroidales bacterium
ATTGAAGATACTATGATCTGTGCCATAGACCGTCAGCATTTTGAACAGATGATCCGGAATAACGGCGATTTTGCAGTATCACTGGTTAAAGAACTGAATCATTGCGCCCTGTACAGTTATGATCGCGTTATAGGGGTTAATTATAAGCAGATTAACGGACGTTTTGCAGATACTTTTCTGTATCTCTCACAAAAGATTTATTGTAAAAATGAGTTTACTCTCACTATCAGCCGCAAGGATCTTGCAGAATATACAGGTGTATCAGTAATGAGTATTATCAGAGTCATCAAAGAGTTTAAAAAAGACGGGATTATCAATATTCAGGGCAATCACATGGAGATAATCAAACCTGAAATGCTTATTCAGATCAGCAAAACAGGGTGATTATAATAACCTGACAATAAACAGGTTTTTCGCTAATTCTCGTTAACCGATTTCCCAAAAATATCGGTATGGTTGATTTTTGCTAAAACTCCACCAACAGCGAGCAAACTGATAAAAAAGATACACAATTTCATTTTTGTAATCTTTTTAGTTTAAATTGTTTACCATATCGTTAGTTGAAATTTAAGTTTTGTATGGAAAATGATTAATTAAAAAAACGAGGTATTATGAAAAAACTGAACTGCAATTTATGCTCCTCTAATGTCTGGATTTATCTCCTCTTAGCTACCCTTCTATTTTCGTGTAGCTGTGGTAAATGGATTGTTCCCTCAGAATATATTGGACAATGGGAAACAAGCAAGAGAAAAATCACGGTTCGTACAAAACTAAAGAATGAACCGTTTCGCTTTACCTCTGATTCTGCTATAGTTAAAATAAAGATTAATGAAGATAAAACCGTAAGTGGTTACATTGGTTTAGCAGAATTCACAAATGCTAGATTAAAAAAGAATGCAAGTCTGCCCTGGGAAACAGGTGTTGAATATATCATCGAATGTGGTTCGATAGGAAAAATATACAAAAATGATCCATTGGACCAAAAGGAGGTAGAAATATGGTTCGCTCCACTAAATTCAGATGGTAATAGTTACTCAGATCTTAGATTGACGCAAGGGTTTGCAAATTTCCCAATGGCTAATCTTCTATTTAAGAAAGTGAAAAAAATAGAATAAGTAAAAGCTGGCCGAACAGACCACCTCCCCCCGTCCGCCGGTCTCCGGCTGGTCCGGTAACTGTAACCTCGTAAATGAATGAGCGCTATCCATGTCCGCCTTGCCGATGATACCGATAACGACAATATCATCAGCCTTGCCGAAAGATGTCCGCAGGAGGGGATGATCACCTTCTTCATCAACCGTACCCCGCGCTTCAATAGCCTCCACCGGCTGCTCGATCCCGGGGCATGGCACTTCGTGGCCTGCAAGGCAGACCGTATCATAGGACTTGTAGGTGTAACCCACTTCCCGGCCCGGATCCTCGACCGTGAATATAAACTGGGCTATATGCTCGACCTGAGGGTAGATGAGGCTTACAGAAGCGGCATCACTGCATTCAGGCTTGTTAAGACTGCCATAGACCATATCAGAGAATCAGATGCCGACATGGTGATAGCCAACTTCCTGAAAGAGAACAGGCGCCCGCTTGTCTTTACAAGCGGCAGGGGCGGACTGCCGGAGGCGTGTCACCTCGGAACAAACAGGATCTTTAATATCATTCCCATACGTCGAATGCGCCTCGATAAACGCTTCGAAATCGGAATACCGACCGCGGATGATATCCCCGAAATAACAGAGCTGTACCGGAAGTATGCCTCCGGCTTCAAGATAGCTCCCGTGATCTCAGAACAACGTTTCAAAAATTATCTGAGTACCATCGACGGACTGTCACTCAACAATTTCCTTGTAGCACGTGAGAAGGGTAAGATCGTGGCAGTGACAGCGGTATGGGATGAACATACTTACAAAAGCTATCAGGTGCTTAAACTGAACAGGAGCATCACGATCGTGACAGCCATTTTGAATGGCCTGTCACACATCATGAAGGTACCTCACCCTATCAGGCTCAATGAGCCTCTCAGGCAGCTATCCCTGTTGCTATATGCCCATGACGACCGCCCCGAAGCCCTTGACACCCTCTTCAGGCATGTAAACAACGTGAACCTGGGCTCGGAATATACTCTTATAATGCTCTATGCCCAGGAGACCGATCCGATCTTCAGATTCATGAAGAAATATATCGGTATTTCGGTCAGGAGCGAGATGTACCTCTTCGCCAAAGATACTTCAGTCTATGAAGAACTGAAGAATGATTCCTCCGGCGTCATGTTCGACTTCAGTATGACGATTTGATCACCTCCCTGGCTCTTGAGAGTCAGAGACGTGCCAGGAACCATGCCATAAAAATCCCGAGGTAATTTCCGACAGCTAAGCCTATAATTGCAACTGAAAGACCGGAAAACACTATCTCACGGTTCCTGAGTGATCCGGCGACGGCGAGTACCACGGCAGGGTTGGTGATCATAGCTGTTGAGGTTATGATGTAGGTATCCGCATCAATCTTAAATATCCATGACAGCAAAGCCTGAATAGCCATCGAGCCGAAAACGACCAGGGCAACATATGCAGCGATCATCACTGCAACAAAATCTATATTTCTGAGATCAGCCCTCGACGAGATGACCATGCAGAACACCAGGATCAGGTACATCCCCAGTTCAAATGACTTTTCGATCCTTTTGATAGCGGGCACCAGGGAAGCTACTATCCCAAGTGTTGTTATTATAAGTATGACCACAGCCATCTGCGATGATGCAGGAACAATCAGCGTAGCAGCCCCGCCGATGCCAAAGATCACGACTGAGGCAAGGAAAGCCTTTATGAGAGGAATCATTGTGCCCTTTGACATCAATCCCCAGTAGGGGTCTCCCCCTGCCTCCACCCCGGTATTGCCTGTCGCCCGGTCAATATAAGAGTAAGCCGGCAGGAACCTGAGAAACAGTCGCTGGGCAATCGTCATAACAAAGAGGAGATGAAAGGCCCCGATAAAAAGGTCATATGTCACAATGATCATGTAGTTAGTTTCATCAGCTCCCAGAGCCGTTTGTATCGATGCCAGGTTTGGCGTGCTCCCCGTATAGAGACCTACCATCATTCCCGAAACGTCCCACAGGCTCTCAATCCCCTGATTACGAAAGATAAAGAAACCGGCAAAAACTGCAATGACGACTGCTGTGAGTGCCAACACAAGTGAAAGCATTGTCTTTCCCGCAATCTGAGTCCAGTTCCTGATATCCATGGAGAAGAGCAGAAGAGGAATGGCAAGCGGTATGGTAAGGGTCGTCAGCAGTTCCAGTACAACAACATGACCCTCTATCATCGGTAGAACACCAATGTTGCCGATAATAAAACCAATCACGTATGCTACTACCACAGCGCCAATCCTGTTCAGGAAGCTGTACCTGTGACACAAACGCAATATGAGCAGCGGCGAGAGAACAAAGAAGAGGACAAGCAATATCTTAGCCATATTATTGCCTGGTAATCAGTATTTTGTCTATCCTGTTGTCATCAATATCCACAATCTCGATCATGTAATTGTCATAGATGAACTTGTCTCCTATCTGAGGTATCTTGTGAATGTTATTCAATACGAACCCGGCAACTGTGGTGTATTCAATACTCTCAAAATCTGTCATATAATTATCAAATATGCCGTCAAGGATCTCCACCGGTGCATCACCGCTGACCAGCCATGACTTGTCATCACGCAGGAAAACGTCAGGTTCAAAGTTCTCTCCCTCTTCCGGGATGTCACCTATCAGATTCTCAAGGATATCATGCAGCGTAATGATCCCCTCTATACCTCCGTATTCATTCACCACCACACAGAAGTAAATCTGTTTCTGCTTGAAGAGGTCAAGCACCTTATAGGCATCAGCTGTCTCCGGAACAATGACCGGCTGTATCAGCAGCTTTGTTATTGAAAAGTCCTGCGATGCGACATCAGCCGCAAGAAAATCCCTCACATTCAGGACACCCTGAAAAGTGTCAAGCGTGCCCCTGGAGCAGACCAGCCTGCTGTGTCTCGATTTCAGGATGCTATCCCTCACGATATCGGCAGGTTTGCTTATGTCGATCCAGTCTATCTCCAGCCTGTGCGTCATTATATGTCTGGCCTTCTTGTCAGAGAAATAGAAAACCTTCTGATGCATCAGGTTCTGATCCTTCTCAATGACCCCGTCGCGCGAAGCGCTCCTGAGCATCTGCCTGAGCTCAGACTCTGTCATGCTGTCGGGGTGCTTTTTGATCCCCAGCAGCCGGTTTATCAGTGAAGTCGAAAAGGAAAGGAATTTGACAAAAGGGAAAAAGAGCAGGCTGAACCAGGCAATCGGGGCAGCTATCCTGACTGCAATCCTTTCAGGGTTGCTGAGGGCTATAGTCTTGGGCACAAGCTCACCTATAACAATAGAGAAGTAAGTGATCGTCAGCACAGTAACAGTGAGAGCTATCTCTTCGGCATAATTTGCCAGAAGAACAAACTTCTGAAAGAAGGGAGTAAGATCATCGGCGATGTTAATGCCGCCATATACTCCGTTTACAATTCCGATCAGGGTTATGCCAACCTGTATGGCCGACAGGAAGCCCTCAGAATTGTCAAGCAGCCTGAGGGCTGATGAGGAGCCCTTGCGCCCTTCATTTCTCAGCTGCTCCAGTCGCGATCTCTTGCTTGAGACAAGCGCTATTTCAGAAAGAGCAAAAAATCCGTTTAGCAGGATCAGTAAAGCAATAATCAGAACATCCATCCAGTGTTACTTGAATTTTACCGTAGCCCGGGGGCATATCCTGTGCAGCCCGGAACGTTGTGCAGCAAAGATACAACATTTCTTATGAGAGGGTTGCATCTGTACTGTGGCAGCAGGCTCAACAATAATTGCTGCAGGATGTTATTCTTACAGTAACTTTAAGATATGACTGACAAGACACTCACCGTAGAGGGTATGAACTGTGCGTCATGTGCAGCACATGTGGAGAAAGCCGCAGGCAAGGTTGCAGGCATTTCATTTGTCAACGTCAACCTTGCCACTGGAAGGATGACTGTCAGATACGATGAGAAGAAAGCCTCTGTTGCTGACCTCATGACCGCCGTTGACAGGGCGGGGTACAAGGTCATTGATGATGAGAAAGGGAGGAAGGCTCTCCGGCCGGAGACGGAACTGCTGAGGAACAGGCTTGTCTGGTCCCTTATCTTTACCATCCCGTTATTACTTCTCACTATGTCTTACATGGCTGGCGCCGGACTACCTGATACAATTTCACCCGACAGCCACCCGCTGGTCTTTGCACTTCTGCAGTTGTTGCTGACAACCCCGGTTGTCATTGCCGGAAAGAGCTTTTATATGACCGGGACGAAGACTCTTTCCAGAGGAAACCCGGGCATGGATACCCTTGTGGCAATGGGCACCGCCGCAGCATTTTTTTACAGTCTCTACGCCACCCTACGTATCGCCGGAGGCGAGACACATCACGTACATCACCTCTATTTTGAGTCTGCCGCCACCATCCTGACACTTATAACCCTGGGCAGGTTCCTCGAGTCGAGGTCAAAGGGCAGGGCCGGCAGCGCAATAAAAAAGCTTCTGTCACTGGCGCCGCAACTCGCAACTGTCATACGTGACGGAAAGGAGAAGACTGTGCCGGCTTCAAAGGTTGTGCCGGGTGACCTGGTGGTGGTCAAACCCGGCGAACGCTTCCCTGTTGACGGTGTCGTCACCGAAGGAACAACGTCAGCTGATGAGTCTCTGCTGACAGGTGAGAGCATCCCCGTCGAGAAGAGCATCGGGTCAGAGATCACCGGAGCCAGCATCAATGTGCACGGATCAGTGATTTACCAAGCCACCCGTGTCGGCAGCGATACAACACTGGCACAGATTATAAGGCTTGTTGAGGCAGCACAGGGATCCAAAGCACCCATTGCCAGACTGGCAGACAAGATTTCCGGCATCTTTGTCCCTGTTGTTATGTCACTGGCTATCATCACTTTTGCTGCATGGTATATTGCAACAGGCGACTTTCAGTTCTCCTTTACCGTACTTATATCTGTCCTCATCATCGCATGTCCCTGTGCCCTCGGTCTGGCTACACCGGTGGCTGTCATGGTAGGTACCGGCAGAGGGGCAGAAAATGGCATACTGATAAAGAGCGGAGCGGCACTCGAGACCGCCCGCAAAGCCACCACGATAGTCCTCGATAAGACCGGCACGATCACAACCGGCAGGCCCGTCGTTACCGATGTTGTCATGACAGGGTCATATGACTTGCCCGGACTGCTTACCCTGGCTGCCTCGGCTGAGCGCAGGTCTGAACACCCTGCAGCAAAGGCTGTCATGGCATATGCTGAAGAGAAGGGAGTAGCAGCCGTGCAGCCGGATAGGTTCACTGCCCTGCCTGGTTTCGGCGTCGAGGCCTCCACCGCAGGCCAGCATCTGCTCGCCGGAAGCAGGAGGCTCATGGCAGATAGGAAGATTGATTTAATCAGTGCCGATAAGAAGGCCGGACATCTTGCAGGCGAAGGCAAGACTTTGCTCTACATTGCCGTCAGCGGACGATGCGAAGGGGTGATAGCCATCGCCGACACTATACGCCCGCGGTCACGGGAGGCGATAAAAGAACTGATGGC
>JAKEGI010000218.1 GCA_022615595.1 Bacteroidales bacterium
CGAATGCATAAAGAGGGTGAAAGCCAAAAGTAAAGATGTCAGGCTTTGTCGTCTCCGTTGCTGCCGCCGGTCTGTATTTTACTGTATCAGGGACTACCCCGCAGTTATCTTCAGAGGTGATCTCAATAATCGAATCGCAATAAGCAAATGTCTCATCTGCAAGATCATACAGCCTGTTGCCGTTCAGGTCTTTTACAGCATACAACATGTACCGTCCGGGCCTTATGTTGCTTATCAGAAACCCTCCGGAGGGATCAGGCCTGGAGATATAGGCCGGAAGGATCTTGCGGGGCGCCGTGTCTGACAGATTCGAGTACATCATTACCATTATGTCATCTGCCGTCTCAAGGTCAGAAGCGTTGAACACATTGCCTGTCAGTGACAGTGAGTCGAGTACCGGCCCTGTTGAAAAGACATACTGGTAGTTGTTGATAGGATTGTTCTCATTATTGTCGCGGATGGCATCCTGAAAATAGAATGTATATGTCGTACTGTCGGCCAGCTCATCCTCCCAGCTAACGACAAGACTCTTTCCCTTAAGCCTCACCTCCGGCTTGTTTTGCATAGGCGGGGAAACCATGAACTTTTCAATGATCTTGTCAAGGATAACATACTCATCGAATGTCACCGTGAAGGTCTTCCCGCCGAACATCACCGTTCCATTCTCAGGCACGCTTTTCACTATCACAGGCGGCTCCTCATCCTTTGCCCCTCCTGACGGAGAGCTTATCTTGGCACATGATGCAATGAGCAGGATGGCTGAAAGTATGACACCAGGCCTGCCTGTTATGTATCTCCGGTAATCCATCGCTTACAAACTTACATCAAATTTTGTTACGTAATTTATTTCCGCCGTTACACCGATCCGTCTCTTTTTTACTTAATTTTGAACCTCAAACAGACATCAGATGACACTTCAGATCATTCCGTGGAATGTTGATCCCGAGATTTTCCGGATAGGGAGCTTCGCAGTAAGGTGGTACGGCCTGCTGTTCGCATCAGGCTTTGTCTTCGGCTACTATATAATGAAGAAGATCTTTGCCAATGAAGGTCTTGGTGACGCCACTCTTGACAGGCTTACAGTATATGTTGCCATTGGCACAATACTGGGAGCGAGGCTGGGGCACTGCTTCTTTTATGAGCCTGCCTATTACCTCGCCCATCCGGGTGAGATACTGAAGGTATGGCATGGCGGACTCGCAAGCCATGGTGCGGCAATAGGCATTCTCATTGCCCTGTGGTACTTCGTCAGAAAAGAGCGAAAGCCCTATATCTGGGCTATTGACCGCGTGGTCATTGTTGTTGCCCTGGCCGGGGCGCTGATCCGCCTCGGCAACCTGATGAATTCGGAGATTTACGGTATTGAGACCACATTGCCATGGGGATTTGTGTTCCTGCGCAACGGGGAGAACGCACCGAAGCACCCGACACAGATATATGAGGCACTAGCCTACCTGACAACCTTCATCATTCTCCTGAGGATCTACTGGAATAAGAAAGGTAAGCAGCGTCCCGGACTGTTGTTCGGTCTCTTCCTGATATTGGTTTTCGCATTCCGCTTCTTTGTGGAATATGTCAAGGAGGACCAGGTGGCGTTTGAGTCGACGATGAGACTTAACATGGGCCAGATACTGAGCATCCCGTTTGTCATTGCCGGAATAGCGATTCTCATCTGGTCTTTGAGGAAGCCGGTGCCGGCGTCAGTGAAATAAAAAAGGCTACGGCCTCTTGTTGATGCCGTCAAAAATCAGGTTCAGGATTGCATTCAGGCGATTGTTGATATCTATCTCACGCCTGCGCCAGAACAGTGGAACCTCCATGCCCTTCAGCATAGTCTGTATCGCCATGGCCGTGTATTCGCTGTCTTTGACATCAAAGATTCCCCTGCTGTTTCCGAGATAGACGAGCAGACGAAGTATAGCAAGTTCCTCGCGGTCATATTTCGACCTTATTTTCTCAATAAACTCATAATGATCAAGATTCTTGTCAAATACAGCATTATAGTAGTTTGAGAGCTTCTCAAAAGCCCTCATCCTCACAAATATGTAATTGCGGAGCTTGTCAGTCGGTGAATCAACCTCCTTCATGGCAGCCCTCAGCTGTGTCCTGAGCTGGTTGGCCTCATAAAGCACAACAGCCTCGAAAATTTCCTCCTTGCTCCCAAAATAATAGTAAATCGAACTTTTGCCCTTTTTCAATGCCCTGGATATCTCCTCCATGGTGGTCTTTTTAAACCCGTAATGGCTGAATATCCTGCTGGCAGTAAGGAGGATCCTGGTCCTGTATTCTTCCTTGTTGATCATTAAATCCAAACTTATGCAAAGATAATCAATTGTATCGAAATTGTAGACCAATCGGGTCGGAAATTCGAAAAGGCATTAACCGAAACATGGGAAAAAACTGATTATCATAATCAGGTTAATTATTTATAATTTTGTGAATTAATTCTCGGTGAACAACGTCTCTGCCAGTGGACATACAATCAGTTTATATATGTCAGCCCGGCACTCCGGTCTCGAACTACGGTTTTGACGTGACGCCCGCACGTCTTGTCACCGGGATCATAACCGATCGCGGTATATGCAGGGCAGAAAAGGATTCAATCATGAAATTATTATCATAGTCAAATGGAAGGCATTGTCAAGTTCAACTGCTACTGGAGCCAGTCAGGCCCGGTGATCACCGACGATCAGTATGAAATTATCAACCACTGGAGGGATATCCTCTTTAACCTTGATCTTGTCGGGGCATTCGAGAACGGTGTAGGTTTCGGCAATATCAGTATGCGTATCGGAAGCTCACAGCAGTTTGTCATAACGGGTTCATCGACAGGTGATATACCCGAGCTCGAGCCGGGGCATTATGTCAAGGTGTCGTCATACAACATCGAGGACAATGCCGTCATGTGCAGCGGTCCGCTGAAGGCCTCTTCCGAATCACTAACCCATGCAGCCATTTATATGGCAGATCCCGGTACCAATGCGGTAATACACGTCCACTCAATGAAGCTGTGGGAGGAG
>JAKEGI010000219.1 GCA_022615595.1 Bacteroidales bacterium
AGACAGAATGAAAAGATCGTCGGCATCACACCCGCCATGCCAACAGGCTGTTCACTTAATATCATGATGAGAGAGATGCCTGACAGGGCTTTTGATGTTGGCATTGCCGAGCAGCATGCGGTGACATTCTCGGCAGGACTGGCAGCAAATGGACTTCTGCCCTTCTGTAACATCTACTCATCATTCATGCAGAGGGCTTATGATCAGGTTGTACATGACGTGGCCATTCAGGGGCTGAAAGTCATTTTCTGTCTTGACCGCGGCGGACTTGTGGGCACCGACGGGGCTACACATCACGGTTTCTTTGACATCGCCTTCATGCGTAATATACCCGGCATGATCACTGCGGCGCCGATGGATGAGGTGGAGCTGCGCAACATGATGTACACCGCCCAGCTTGATGAGATCAAAGGACCCTTCAGCATACGCTACCCTCGGGGCACAGGAGTAATATGCGACTGGCAGCAGCCCTTCGCTGAGATAGAGATCGGAAAGGCAAGACTGATAAGCGAGGGAAAAGATATTGCTGTACTGAGTATAGGTCACCCGGGTAACTTTGTCGTTGAAGCCGCCGGCCGGCTGGCAGGGAACGGAATCACAGTCATGCATTATGACATGCGTTTTGCCAATCCGCTCGATGAGGCAGTGCTTCATGAGGTAATGAAGCGATTCAGCAAGGTCATTACCGTTGAGGACGGGGTGATAAAGGGAGGATTTGGCAGCGCTGTCCTGGAGTTTGCCGCCGACCATGGTTATAAGCCTGACCTTCACAGGCTGGGCATCCCTGACTATTTTGTCGAGCATGGCACCCAGCAGGAACTGTGGCATGAGTGCGGGTATGATGCTGAGGGAATACAGATTGCGATTGAAAAGGCATGCCGCCAGGAGCAGGGAGCATGGAGCAGGGAGCATGGAGCATGGAGCATGGAGCAAGGAGAAAGGAGAAAGGAGAAAGGAGAATGGGTTACATAATAATTTCCCCTCCTCAGTGAGAGCCTGCCCCGATTTATCGGGGAGGGGTCCGTCCCGATCCATCGGGACGGGGGGTGGTCTGTCGAACTGGTAAACTAAATCTATCAATAATGAAGAACTTTCTTATTACACTCACATTCATCACATTGCTTGCTTCGTGCGGAAACCCGCCGTCAGCAAAGGAGACCTGGATCCCACTCTTCAATGGACAGAACCTTGACGGATGGATAATCAAGATCGCAGGATCGCCCCTCGGGGAAAACTATAAGAACACCTTCAGGGTTGAGGATGGAATAATAAAAGTATCCTACTCAGAATATGAGCAGTTCAACAATGAATTCGGTCATATCTATTATCAGACACCCTACTCATCATACAGGCTGCGGGTCGAGTACAGGTTCACGGGGGAGCAGTGCCCCGGCGGTCCCTCATGGGGATACCGCAACAGCGGCATAATGTTCCATTCGCAGTCGCCAGAGTCGGTGCTGCATGACCAGAGCTTCCCGGTTTCAATTGAGGCGCAGTTTCTTGGAGGCACAGCCGATGATGTAAGATCAACCATGAATGTCTGCACTCCCGGGACACATATCGTCATTGACACGACACTTGTCACAGATCATTGTGTGTCATCATCATCAGGCACCTTTGCCGATGACGTTTGGGTCACAGCTGAGCTTATCGTTTACGGTGACAGCCTGGTTCATCACCTGGTGAACGGTGACACGGTGCTGACCTATACGAAGCCACAGATCGGCGGAGAGAAGCCGGAGGGATTCCCTCTTCCCGACGGCACACCACTTGAGGGGGGCTACATCTCCCTTCAGGCAGAGTCGCATCCTGTTGAATTCAGGAAGGTGGAGATTCTCGAGTTAGGCAATAGGCATTAGGCAGCAGGCAGAAGTGTTGTGTTTGAAAAAATTGTCCTATTTTCGCAGACTGCAAGACCGCAAGACCGCAGGACAATAATGCCCGGATGGCGGAATTGGTAGACGCGCTGGTCTCAAACACCAGTGGCAGCGATGCCGTGCCGGTTCGATCCCGGCTCCGGGTACTTCCCCTCAACTGAGGGAAACTCCGATATTTGGTTCCCCGGTAATTATATGCAGGCTAAATTTCCAAAAAAGGCATCACCGTATGAGATGCCTTTTTTTGTTGCTAAATTAGCCGGTAAAACAATGCCTGCCATGATAAAACCCGTCCGGATCTCCTCGATCGACATAATGCGCGGACTCACACTCCTGCTCATGCTTTTTGTCAATGACCTCAACATGAGGGTGGCGCCGTCATGGCTGGGCCACACCAAGGCTGACTTCGACGGCATGGGCCTCGCCGACTGGGTCTTCCCGGGCTTTCTATTCATCGTGGGGATGGCAATACCATTCGCCCTGTCAGGAAGGTTGAAAAAGGGAGAACCTGTCTCGAGAATATTCCTGCATATAATAGTCCGGACTATCAGCCTGCTCATCATCGGTGTACTGATGCTCAACTCGGGAAGAGTCAACCCTGAAACCACCGGAATGGGCAAGGACCTGTGGGCACTGCTGATGTATGTCTCGGTTTTCTTTGTCTGGAACGACTACCCTGCGGACCGGAAAAAACTGATTTTCAAAATTCTGAGAGCAGCAGGCGTGGCTGCCCTGATCTTCCTGGTCATTATCTTCAGGTCAGGTCCCGCGGATGATCCCGGCTGGCTGATAACCGGATGGTGGGGAATCCTGGGCCTGATAGGCTGGGGATACCTCGTCGGTGCATTCACCTGGCTCCTACTCCGTGACTCGATATTAAAACTTCTCCTTGTCACCCTTTTCTTCTTCCTTCTGAACATCCTTTCAGGTCTTCACCTTCTCGGATTCCTTGACCCAGTCAAACCTGCACTTGGAATATTACTGGAAGGAAACGTCCCCTTCATCGTACTGACAGGTGTTCTTGCCGGAGTGATGCTACGTAAACAGACCTCGTCAGAATCCGGAAGGATTATAATCCTATTCACTGTAATAGGTATTCTAAGTATAATGACAGGCTTCATCCTGAGAAACTGGTTCATTATTTCCAAGATATATGCAACACCCAGCTGGGGAATGATATGCAACGGCATCAGCTTTCTTGTCTTTATCATGATCTACTGGCTTGCAGATATAAGAAATATGAGGAACTGGGCTGCCTTTGTAAGGCCTGCCGGACAATATTCACTCACTACATATCTTGCGCCTGACATACTCTATCATGCAATCTGGATGTCGGGGATGCCCATTCTTATATACAAGCAATCGGCAGAACCGCTTGTTGCAGTCATCGGCTCCATTATCTGGGCACTCCTGATGGTAGGCGTGACAGCACTTCTTGCCAGGATAAATATCAAGCTAAAACTTTAATAGTACTTATCTCCTCTTCTCATATTCATGCTGAAGGACTTCGCGGCTGATATGGCCTCCGTGGCCCGGCAGGAAGGTATGGCACCCGGTCGCTAAAAGCTTCTCCCAGCTCCTGAGCAGCTCCTTCACATCATCGGCAAAGGGAGGAAATATTTTTACAGTGGGAATATTAATCAGTGAATCACCGACTATTGCAACTTCACCGTCGATTATTACTGCTGACTCGCCTGCACAGTGGCCGGGTGTATGCATCACAAA
>JAKEGI010000220.1 GCA_022615595.1 Bacteroidales bacterium
TCTGGGGGCTGCTGGTAGAGGGTTTTACCCAACCGGGTTTTGGCATGCCATACAATAAGAAGTATTACAGGAAATACTTTGAGGATTACGGGTTCAGGACATATTTTGAGCAGTACAGTTATCATATGGACATATCCACCGTTGAGGTCTTCCCTGACCGTTTCATGAAGATAGCCGAATGGATCTCAAAGCGTCCGGGATACACCTTCCGTCACTTCGAATACAGGCACCGTGACAGGTTTGTGGCTGACATGGTGGAGATATACAACACGACATGGGCAGTATTCAAGGAAGACTTCACCCCGCTCGACCCTGACATGCTTCGCAATACTCTGAAAGAGGCCAGGGCATTCATTGATGAAGAGTTAATATGGTATGCATATCATAACGACAGGCCGGTAGCCGTGTTTGTTATTTTTCCTGACCTGAACCAGATAATCAGACACTTCAACGGAAGGCTGACACCCTGGAACATGATCAGGTTTGCATGGTACCGTCTGACACACAAGATGACCCGAATGAGGGCATTGGTGGCGGGTGTGATACCTGCTTACCAGAACAGCGGAATTGAGTCGGCGATCTTCCTGCAGCTCTTTAATGTCTTCCGCAGGAAGAAGTATTACAAGGAGCTGGAATTGTCATGGGTCGGCGATTTCAATCCAAAGATGATAGGCATGTATGAGGCTCTCGGAGCACAGAGGGCCAAGACTCACATGACATTCAGATACATGATGGATGATAAGCTGCCCTTCATTATGTACAAGGATGAGATGGAGGAAAACCTTGCAGCACGCCAGGCAAAGCAGAGAGGTTAAATTTTTTTATCACACTCTTTGTATATTTCTTATTGTTCATTATCTTTGCAAACCCTTAGAAAAGGGATTTTAATAAGTAACAAACTATATCAGGAGATGAAAGAAGGTATACATCCGGGCAATTACAGGTTGGTTGTATTTCAGGATATGTCAAACGGTTATTCATTTATGACACGTTCAACAGCCTCGTCACGTGACACCATTAAGTGGGAAGACGGCAATGAGTATCCGCTCATCAAGCTTGAGATCTCAAATACATCTCATCCCTTCTATACCGGGAAGATGAAGCTTGTAGACACGGCAGGAAGGGTTGACAAGTTCATGAACCGTTATAAGACTCATCTTGACAAAAAGACGAAATAGTCAGCGATCATACGCTTCAGAGCTGCCCCGTCAGGCAGCTTTTTTTTTCTCCGGCAGGAATGGAGTTGCAACCATTATTATCTCAAAGTTGTTATAGGTCTGTGAGGGTCATTTAATATTTAAATCACTAATTTTGCTTAGTTTTTAGCATTTATGGAGAAAAAGGATTTCAGAAGGTGGGGCAGTGTAGGTTTTCATGAGCTGATTGATGAGGGCAGGGAGATCATTCCCATTCTTTCTGACGGCGATGATCAGGAGCTTGATGATGTTGAGATACCGGGCAGTGTACCGTTGCTGCCGTTGCGCAACACGGTCCTGTTTCCCGGAGTGGTTATACCCATTGCCGTGGGCCGCTCCAAATCCGTTCAGCTCGTGCGTGAGGCCTATCGTGGCGACAAGCTCGTAGCCGCTGTGGCGCAGCTTGATGCTGAAATTGACGACCCCCAGGTGCGCGATCTGAATGTTGTCGGGACGCTGGGACAGATAGTCAAGCTGCTTGAGATGCCTGACGGAACAACCACTGCCATTATCCAGGGCAGGAGGCGGGTATCGGTTGTAAGCATTGTTCAGGAGGCACCTTATATAACTGCCAGGGTAAAGGCTATCCCCGAAACGAAAGGATCAGAAGAAGAGAAGGATTTCGAGATTATAATCGGGTCGCTCAAGGACCTCTCGATGAAGATCGTGAAGCTCAATCCGAACGTTAACCCTGAAGCCACTTTTGCAGTCAGAAACATCGAGAACAGCACATACCTTATTAATTTTATCTGTTCCAATACAGAGCTTAATGTCAATGACAAGCAGAAGCTTCTTGAGACGTCGACCCTGAGAGAGCGAGGTCTCAGGCTTCTTGAACATCTTGTCCGCGAGATACAGCTCCTTGAGCTTAAAAACGAGCTGCAATCGAAGGTTAAGTACGAGATAGACCAGCAGCAGCGTGAATTCCTCCTTCATCAGCAGATGAAGACCATTCAGAACGAACTGGGAGGTAATCCCACGGAGAAAGAGGTGGAGGAGTTCCGTGCCAGGGGTGCTGAGAAAAAATGGAATGAGGATGTGGCAAAGGTGTTCCAGAGGGAGCTGGACAAGCTCTCACGCCTTAACCCGGCTGCAGCCGAATATTCGGTTCAGGTCAACTATATTCAGACTCTCCTTGAGCTTCCCTGGAACGAGTATACTACTGACAATCTTGATCTCAGGAATGCACAGCGTGTGCTTGACGAGGATCACTACGGCCTTGAAGAGGTCAAGGAGAGGATACTTGAGCATCTTGCGGTGCTGAAGCTGAAAGGTGACCTCAAGTCACCTATATTGTGTCTCTACGGCCCTCCGGGAGTTGGAAAGACCTCGCTTGGCAAGTCGGTCGCACGTGCTCTTGGCCGGAAGTATGCACGCATGTCGCTGGGCGGACTTCATGACGAAGCCGAGATCAGAGGGCA
>JAKEGI010000221.1 GCA_022615595.1 Bacteroidales bacterium
CCGTGAAGGTTGCGCGGATTGAAAATACTGAAATTGTAATGATCTGTTGATTCCATAGGTTTTTCCGATATTGGAGTTTTTAAAAAGTGAAGGCTAAATTATGGATTTTATGCAATAATTGATTAACAATTAACGGAAAGATATTTTTCACCCGATTATTAATCCGTTATTCTTCAGCAACCACCTCCGTTGACCTGTAAGAATAGACAGGGTTCTTCTTTGCTCCGGGCTCTGTAACCTTCAGTCCGCTGGTGACAAACCTGTGAACATCATCCAATACGATGGCAGTACGGTAGTCTTTCTTTTCGCATACAAGCTTCACATTTTCAAATGTAATCCCCTTTGCGTGCCGTATATAAAATCCCCATGCCGGGAGCTCCCTGAACATTGAAAACTCCGGATAATTAGGTCCCATCTCAGGAACCTTATCCAACTCATCAAGACCTACCCTGGCATAGTTCGGATTGCCTCCGCCAGGATAACGTATCTCAATGTTCTTCAGGGTGATGTTCTCAATCGGGGCATCAGGCATACCCACTATTGCTGATGGTGAGATATTGCGGGGAAGATCCTCAACAGGACCCTCGTAATTATATCCTGCATCGGGCTTTGTTGCCGGCACCTCGGCATATACGTTCGAGATCGTCACACCGCTGATCCTCCCCTTCTTGTTGCCGCTCCTCTCTCCTATCCGCAGGAAGATAACGTTACCGGTGTTTATTGACCTCAGGCTGTCAACCAGGATGTTTTCGACGATGCCGCCGTCAACGGCTGCAAAGGTGATGGCTGACCGGTATGTGTCAAAGACCAGGTTGTTCACAATGCGGATATCGCGGAATCCCCCGCGACCCATCGTGCCGAACTTGATCCCGTTGGCGCTGGTCCTTACAGTGTTGTTGTATATGTAAACGTTTTGGCAAAGAAAATTAGGATCATGTGATTTAAGGCATATCCCGTCATCTGCAGCATCAAAATATGAGTTTGTGACCCACACACTGTCACAGTCAACGATGTCCACTCCATCGTTGTTCCAGTATGACTTGCTGTCAACAGTGATATTGTCAATTACAAGGTTGCGGCACTGATCATACTGCTGATTCCAGCTTCCCGGATCTTTGAGTATGATATCCCTTATAACTATGTTCCGGCATCCCCTGAAATAAATATTCTGAGGTCTTCTTATCTCACTCGGCCTGTCATATTTGAGAGGATCTTTCACCACCCCTTTATGTATCATGTCAACAAGATTGTTGGCAACCAGGAAGCCCTGCCCGTCAATGACACCCTTACCGGTAATTCCAATATTCTGCTGGTCAAGTGCAAAGATCATGGCCGTCCAGTTATGATTCATCTCATAATCGAACGGGTTGACAGACCCGACGAGTATGGCACCCTCTTCAAGGTGAATGGTGACATTCGACTTGAGATATATCGTACCTGTCAGGTACCTGCCAACATAGAAAACCAGCCTGCCGCCACCGTTCTCACTGATGTAATCAATGCCCTTCTGGATTGAATTGGTGTTCAGGGTGGTGCCGTTTGATCTGGCACCGAACATTGAAGCATTGTAATCCCTGGCACTGAGTTGAAGAGCAGCAACAAACAGGGCAAAACCTGGAATTAAGAATCTTTTCGCTTTCATCATATCATCTTTCATAAATTGATACAGGTCCGAGCAACCCCATTGACTGAAGCGGCTGGATTTTATTTTTTTCATTGGTCCAGTACTGAGCTATCGGGTTGTCAGTAAGAGATTTCATATAGTTACCCATCGACGTTGTGACTGTTATCTCGATGGTGTTAATGCCCTTCTTAAGATATTCTTCCGGAGCAAAGATTCTCCTTCCATACCACTTCACGCCACAGCTTATGCCATTTATCCTGAGATCAGAGGTCCCGTATACTTTTCCCAGGTTTATGATTGCTCTCATTTTCTTTTCAACCGTAAAAGTGTTCCGGTAGATAACCGTGCCTGAAAAATGCACAAACTCGGGCATCTCCTTAAGGTCATTTAACCTGTCAATCAAGACCTCCGCCTTAGAGTCGTCATGACAGTGCCTGAACACGGCACTCCACCCATCTGATACCTCAATTATACCAGGGCCTGATACAGGTAACGGTTCCCATTCAGGGCCTCGCCTCTCTCTGTCGAAGACAAACAGCAGAGACTCCGCCGGCCCGATGTCAAGGTTTATAGTGCCCTCTTTCGAAAGTCCGATTCTGTAACGGTTTCCTGTTTCAGGATCCCATATCCAGCCATGCCTGCCGGTTGTAATCTCCGGCGAGAAGGTCACCATTGTCCGGTGCCCCGCATGGAGATGTGAGTTGATGACAAATATGAATTCCGTTCCATCTTCAGACTGATATCTGGTCTGCATCAGAAACGGTCCGGGACTTTCAAAGCGCAGGTATGAATCAATCAGGTGTTGCTCCTGAACAGTTCTGTACCAATCTATAAAGTCATTTTCAGGCTTTTTCAGCATTATGAACCTGTCTGGATATGTTATCATCCTTTCAATTGACATCCGGACTTCGCTGTCATGTGCCTCATGATCCTTCCAGCCGGGAGACTTTGAAGGAAACGTCTCAATGCAAAATATCCTTCCGCCACCCTCGATGAACTCTGCCATTTTCCTTGCTGTTTCGGGCTGCACACTTTCAACCTGCACAAGAAAGAGTGTGCGGTATCTTCGTGAACCGTAGATCAGATACCCTTCCTCAACCAATGACTCACATATCACCTTTTCGGAAACATAGTCACAGCTGCTGCCGTTCTTGCATATCGCTTCCCATATGAGGGTAAAGTATTCAACGTGTGTCACTGCCGGGAAGGGTTCAGTCTGCACCCCGATGAGACTCCACATGTCACCGAGCGGAGGCAGAATAGCAATATCAGCAAACATTTCAGTGTTCTGCAGTACTGCTGACAGGCGTCCCTTGTATTCATTCAGCAGGTGGAAGTGCGGCCACCAGTTGTTGTTCTCATTGTAGTAGCAGCCGTATCTTATCCAGCCCGGATAAGGTGCCTCCGGCGGAGAGTAATTGAATCCGTGGAACACTGAGTGGGTCACGCCGGTGATGATGCTTTGATCACTGCCTGTCTTAAGGTTCTCGAGCGAGGTGTTGAAGACAGAATATGTGTCAGTCATCTCCTCGCAGCTGATTAGCCTCTTCCCGGCAAGGTGTGCTGCAGAAGAGACATATTTGTTTATCATTGTATAGGCCCTTCCGCGCCTGTAGTCGCTCTCAGGCATCTCCTCGCCGATGCGGTGCTTCAGCCAGTTCATGGTCCATGACTCTCCCTCGGGTATATCCACCGCGAAGCTGCTCTCAAGGGGATGGAATCCGCGGCCGTAGGCCTGCATTCTTGATCTGACACCGAGCTCACTGCACCATCCGGAAAAGGTCTTCAGAAACCTCTCCAGCAGCAGTTCTGCCTTCACGGTCTCAAAGTCATACCTCATCCGACAGACCATTTCGGTGAATTCAGCCCCCCTCCCGGCACCGTAGTTGAAGTCTGTCACATTACCCATGGCACCGGTCCTGAAAAGGGCAAAAGGCAGGAAGGGAAAGATGTCATATCCTCTTCTGCTGATAAACTCGCTCCGCATATCGTCTGACCAGTTTGCACCCTCAAGCTCCATGCTGTCTGTAAAGAGTGAACGGATGTGCTGCGAGAGAGGCCCGGTCTGCGCCTCAATTGTATCAGACATTCTTGTGAGATACCTCCTTACAGCCGGGGCATTGAAATGGTCCAATACCGGTCCGCTAGCCCCTGGCGAACCGTTGATCACAGCCATGAAACCGGTATATTTCACAAGGGCATAAAGGAAATGGTCGCCCCCGGGTATAAGAATATCAATGTATTCGCTGCCGGCCTTGTCTGAAAGGTCTATAATCTGCTCAGGAGATGTGACCGGATCAGGAACCAGATACAGCGACAGCAATTCTGACTTTCTTCCTTCCCATGGAGAACTCACTGCAGGTTCTGCTTCCATCATGAGCTCATCCCTTGAAACGGTCAGTCTGTGCGAGCCTGATACCTTCCTGGCTGTAATCACAACTGTCTGCGACTGCTCCCCTTCCTCAAGGTATTCTGCACCGTAAGGCCATCCGGAACCGACTATCAGGTCGCATGTCATGCCAAGTGATTTTGCCTCCCCAAAAACCACACTCAGCATGTCAATCCACTCCCTGCTGAGCCAATGCAGCGAAGGCTTGCCCAGATCGTCCCCTTCCGACCTTGATGGAAACTGAACGGGATTTATCTCAACGCCGCCAATGCCTGCCTCCCTGAGAAGCCGCAACTCCCTCACCAGCTCCGCCGCTTCAACTTTGTTCCCGTTCCACCACCACCTGACAAACGGACGATACCGGAGGCCGGGATCCATAAATATTTCATAAAGTGATCCGCCATTGGCAACAACATCCCCTGAAGAGACCACAGATGACGGCAGGGCTAACCGGCCCGGCAGGAGGAATCCTGTTGCAGCGAGTGTGGTTCCGGATATAAAAAACCTCCTATTCATCACCTTTGAAGGGGAACTCCCGAAAAATATCCCAATATCTTCCATTGTGCTTCAGAAGAAAAAAGCTGCGTGCAACAAATGACCCGGTGATGACCTCATCCCTGAGTCCGGGCCATGCTTCACCGAATGCCTCTTTTGTCAGGTCTCTCGTTGCAATGGTAATATGCGGCTGAATATCCTTTGAAATCTCATCCGGTGTAAATGCAAGCGAACTCAGAAGCATCGCCTTCAGCCGCTCTTGGAGCAGGGATATATGCTTGTTCTCCTTTAATTTGATGTATAAGACCCGGGGCGCAAAGGCCCCGTAGCCGTACAGCTCAATCTTGAATGGCACTTCATGCTGAGCAAAATGGTGAAGTGCGTCTATGATAACCCGCGTGCCATCGGAGTCCCTCCTAAAGGGTTTCTGAAGCGTAATATGTGCTGGCGACCTGAGTGCGTGACCTGCCCCGTAGCATTCTCTCATCCTCTCCTTTATCGCTCTTATCTCATCACGCAGCTCTTCATGAGGCATCAGGGCAATAAAATATAAATCCACACTCCTTTCATTCCTCATTATCATACTCTTAAATTAAATTTTATCCAGGGCTTTAAGCCTTAAATATATCAAATTTTTGGTATTTTCGGCGAGCTGCTGAGAGACAGGTATATGTTCTGAAGCAATCCATGCAGCGACTGTACATGATTTGCTTAACTTAACCGGACTAATTCAAACACCTATGAAAAGACTTATTCTGCGTTCCCTGCTTGTTACAGTTGTAATACTTCTAAGCGGTATATTACTGTATATCAATTATATCGCTCCAGGTATTACAGGTTACGCCGCCAAGAACCTTGCATCGGGGGTTTTTGTCGCCGGCCGTACACAGGAGAGCATCGAGAAGGAGGACATTAACTTCTTCCCGGTACAGTACAGCAAAAACTTCGTCGACCTTGAAAACATGGAGGTGACCAGCAAATTCCTTTTTTGGAAATCAAAGGCCCTCTTCAATGAAGGTCTTGGTAGCACTCTTGTCACGGATTTTTCCGCATCCGATGTTGAACGACTCGATTATCCGGCCGTCGGGTTGCCTGATGGTGACCCCGACACAATACCCTGGCCTGCGGGAGACCTTTTATGCGATACCGTTCCCTCAGGTATCAATATGCAGGTGCTCAATGAGATGCTTGACCGGGTGTTTGAAGATACTGTTGCTTACAGAGGCACCTTTGCGGTTACAGTGGTTTATAAGGACCAGATTGTTGCTGAACGCTTCCGCAGTGACTTTAATCCTGAAATACGTTTCCTGAGCTGGTCAATGGCAAAAAGCTTCACGAATGCCATGGTGGGAACAATGGTAAAAGAGGGACTTGTCGATATTGACAAACCGCTTGGTATTGAAGAATGGGCAAATGATGACCGCAGTAAAATAACTCTCAGGCACCTGATGAATATGAACAGCGGACTGGAGTTCAACGAAGAGTACAGCAAGCTGAAACTGACAGACGCAACGACTATGCTTTTAAAGAACGGAGACATGTTTGATTACGCAATATCAAAGGATCTTATTGCTGAACCGGGTACAGTGTGGTCCTACTCCTCCGGGTCAAGCAACATCATCCAGGGATACCTCCGCTCCGTCATCGGCGATGACAGCAGGTATCATTCCTGGCCCCGCACCTCACTATTCAATAAAATCGGTATGCGCAGCGCTGTCTGGGAAGTGGATGCGTCAGGCACGTTCGTTGGTTCATCGTATCTCTATGCCACCATGCGCGACTATGCCCGCTTCGGGCTTCTCTACCTCCATGACGGCAACTGGATGGGAGAACAGGTGCTCCCCGAAGGATGGGTGAAATTCACATCGACACCCGCAGAGGGGTCAGACGGCGAATATGGAGCTCTCTTCTGGCTGAATGACAGCGGTGAGTTTTCTGATAAACCCGATGACCTGTTCTATTGTGTGGGTTATGACGATCAGCGCATCTTCATCATCCCCTCGGAAGACCTGGTTGTGGTGCGCACCGGCTGCACACCGCGAGGGGTGATTGACTGGCAGGCCTTCCTCAATGACATACTGGCCTCCCTGGACGGGCAGTGCAAATGAAGCTTTTCTTCCGGCATGGGCAAGCTGTATCCCGGCCACGGCACCCTGCTGATGAATAAAACTGACTATCCTCTTAAGTCCCTGGATATGATCATCATTCCAGAGACCCACGTCTCCGGGAGTGATCCTCCCTTCCGGAGAGACGGCC